>UQZC01000025.1 GCA_900545505.1 uncultured Collinsella sp. | reverse complement strand
CGAGCTTGCCAACGGAGTCAGAACCAGGACTGACACGATGCCGGCGAACAGGCTGGTGCTCTCGGTAGCGGCCTTGCCGCCGCCAGCGCCGGTGACCTGGGAGAACACGGGCATGGCGTTGTCCGGCGAGCCGGTGAACAGCGAGACGCCCATGGCGAGCAGCATGCCGCAGAGCAGGGCCTTGGTCAGGAAGGCCTGGAGCTTGGCGGCCGAGCTGGCACCGCGGAAATTGAGGAAGATGACGTAGACTGCAAAGCCGAGCGCGATCAGCGTCGGGAACAGGTAAACGTCGGCGCCCAGGATGGTGTAGAGCTTGACGGCGCGCAGCCACTCAAGACCGGGCAGGCTACCGAACATCTCGGACACGAGGGTCGAGATGGCGATGGCCTCCCACGGGCACAGGATGCCGTTGCCCAGGGCCAAAAGCCATCCGGTGATGTAGCTCAGCGTACGGCCAAAGCTACGATCGACATACTCGACGATGCCACCCGAAATGGGGATAGCAGCCGTGAGCTCACCGAAAACAGCTCCGACGGGCACGAGGAAGATTGCACCCAAGAGGAATGCGATCATAGCGGGAACGGGACCGCCGCCCACGACCATCCAGTCGCCGACCTGCAGAACCCAACCGGTACCGATGATGGCACCGAAGCCGATGGTGAAGAAGTTCCAGAGCGAGAGCGTTTTCTTCATGCCGCCGTTATCCTCGACTGCAACTTCTGCGTTCTTGTCCGCCATTGTTCCCCTCCTTTCCTTTTTGACGCCCCTTGACGTCACCCCTTGCGCGGTCCGTTTCGCCGCGCACTTTTATTTCCTGGCCTTAAGATACGGCCTTGGCACAGCAGCTCCGCTTGTAGCTCGACCGACGGCAGAACTGCAAAACGAGCGGCGCCATTTTTGGGACGAACGGCACGGTTTGCCGCTCATTGTTGCCGCCTGACCGACGGGCGCACGCTCATCGGACGCATATATAGAGATGTTTTTGAGGCCGTGCGTTTTGCGCCTTTCGTACCGTTTACCGAGCTTTTGACGCGCAGGCCCATTTGTTGCACATCTTTTTTGTAGGATAGACAGGTTATACATGAGACAAGGCGGTGCGAATGGCATACGGATACAACGACGGTGATCAACGGCGACAAAGCGTTCGCCTTGCTGGCCGTACCACGCCGACGCCCAGAAGTGCCACGAGCAGCAATCCGCAACGTCCTCAAGAGCAACCCAGGCCTTCGTCTCGGCAGCAGGCAAGCAGAACACGGCAGAGTGGCCGTCCGCGCACGGGCACAAGCGCGCAGCAAGATAGCCGCTTGGGCGCGCGCGCTCGACAGCGTCAGGCCGAGGTTCCGCAACTGCGCCGCAACGGCGTACGTCAGCCCGGCATCCATATCAACCGCTTCTTTTCGCATCCCCAAGGCGGACGCGACGGCAAGCCTTACCGCTCGACACCGCACGTGAATGCTCCCGCCCTGCCGGCTCGTCGACTTCGCCTCGCACTGTGCTCTATCCTCACCTGTCTGGTCTTTGTATTTATGAGCTCCTGTATGTCCCACGGCTCGGCCGGTCTCGAGCCCACCGCCGAGGACAAGCTGCTCAAGGCCCCCGTCGCGCCCGGTTATTCTTTCGCCTTTTCGACCCCGCGCTCGCAATGGCAAGCCGGCACGATGCCCCATATCTACCAGATCGACCCTGCGTGGTCGGAGCTGCCTTACGCCGGCGGCACCATCCGCCAAAATGCCTGCGGGCCTACGTGCCTCACCATGGTCTATATCTTTAAGACGGGACGCACCGATATGACCCCCGTCGATATGTGCGCGCTTTCCGAGGCGGGCAATTACGCCCCCACTGGTGCAACCGAATGGTCGTTTATGACGAGCGGCGCATGGCAGTTGGGACTTAACGGAACGGAGCTCCATAACGATCGCGACTCGATGACTCAGGCGCTGCGTTCGGGAGCGCCCGTCATCGCCGCCGTTCGGCCGGGCACCTTTACCAACGTGGGCCACTACATTGTGCTTTACGGTATTGACGACGCCGACCAGATTGGCGTCTACGACCCCAACTCGGCCAGCCGCAGCGCCCGCCGTTGGGGCGTCGTAGAGGTCCTCAACGAAGTCGAAGCCATGTGGGCCTACTACTAGTCATTGGGCACTCATTGGGGACAGACTTAAATGAGTGGTCGTCGGGGACAGTCTTACGGACGCCGGCCGAGAGCAGACGAAAAGGGCCATCCCGAACTGCTTGGAACTGCCAGCACGGAAAGCGCATCCTGCTTTGGGGCCCAATAGCGGGGTGCGCTTTCCGTTAGCGGCCCGTTTGGGAAACTAGGGACCGCTTTTCGACAATAATCCGGGATGCATTTTCCGATTGAGGGCCTCAAGGGAAACCGCACCCCATGTTGGACGCTCATTCTGGGATGTGCTTTCCGCAGTTGATCGATGCGGCCTTTAAGGACTGTCCCAAGCTGCCGGCAGGAAAGGAACGTCCCCAAGTGCCGGGTTTCCGCAGCCTGCAATGCTCCTCATGAACAGCCGCCTCAATAACAAAAGCCCCCGCGGCCGAAGCGGACCGCGGGGGCAACAGACCTGCAAGAGTTAACTCAAGTCCTCGCCATTTGATGCAATGACCTTTTGGTACCAGCAGAAGCTGTCCTTTCGGTAGCGATCGAACGTGCCTTTGCCCATATCATCGGCATCGACATAAACAAAGCCATAGCGCTTCTTCATCTGCCCCGTCGAGGCCGACACCAAATCGATACAGCCCCACGGCGTGTATCCCATCAGGTCAACACCGTCCTCGACAATTGCATCGCGCAGCGCAAGAATATGCCTTCGCAGGTAATCAATATGATACGCATCGTGGACTTTGCCGTCTTCCAGCGCATCGAGTCCGCCCACACCGTTCTCGGCGATAAAGAGCGGAAGATGGTAACGATCGTGGTAGCCGGCAAGCGTCACGCGCAAACCCAGCGCATCGATCTGCCACTTCCAGGCAGTCTCTTTATCCTTGAGGTACGGATTGCGCAACGTCGGGAACACGTTGCCCTCCGCCTTCTCGGCGATCACCTGATCATCGGCGCACACCAAGCGCGAGCAATAGTACGAGAACGAGATGAAGTCGACCGTATGCTCTGCCAGATACTCCGTATCGCCCGGCTCAAAGGGCACGTGAACACCCTCTTTCTCGAGTGCACGCAGCTTCCAAGCAGGATAGGCGCCCGCAGCCATCACGTCTGTGTAGAAGTAGCGGCCGCGGTCCTCCTCATACGCAAGCCATACGTCCTCGGGCGCACAACGGTACGGATAGGTCGCACCGGCAGCGACCATGCAACCCACCTTGTTTGCGGGATCGATCTTGTGCAGAATCTCGACAGCGCGAGCGCTCGCCATAAACATATGGTGCGAGAACGCCGCAGTCACGGCTGCACGGTCACGCTCATCCTCGAGCGTGACACCCGCGTTGAGATAGGACAGCGCCACGCTGTTGATCTCGTTGAACGTAAGCCAATAACGCACGAGGCCCTGGTACGCGCGTCCGACGGTCTCGACGTAGTGCGCATACCGCTCGATCATCTCTCGGCTTTGCCAGCCACCATAGCGCTCGACCAGAGCCAACGGATAGTCGTAGTGCGACAGCGTCACAAGCGGCTCGATTCCATGCTCGCGCAGCGCCTCGAATACCTGACGGTAAAACTCCAAGCCCTCGCCGTTGGGCTCGGCCTCCATCCCTGTGGGAAAAATACGGCTCCAGCAAATTGAAAGACGCAGGCACTTAAAGCCCATCTCGGCAAAAAGCTCGACATCCTCGTGCCAATGATGGAAGAAGTCGTTGCCCCAGCGGCATGGATACAGCCTGTCCGGATCGTCCACGGGCTTTTGCCTGCCAAACATTACATCCCAGCGGTCGGAACCCTGTGGGATCAGGTCGGAGTGCGACATGCCGCGGCCGCCCTCGTTCCAGCCCCCTTCGGCCTGGTTGGCGGCGAGGGCACCACCCCACAAAAAGCCCTCGGGCATACCGGCGGCAGACGTTCTGTCAAAGTAACTCATGCTACTCAGCATCCTCGGCAGAAGCTGCCGCGGCGTTCTCCTGCTCCTGAGCCAGGAGCTGGTTATCGTACACCTTAAAGAACGGGTACCAGACCACAGCCATGACCACGATCAAAACGATCGTAAACACCCAGATGCGCGGGTCGAGGCACTGGACAAAGCCCTGAACGAAGATGGGGAACGTGCCGCTCACCAAGATGTAGAAGTTAGAGACAAGACCCAGTGAGACCGCACCCCAATACAGCAGGGCCGAGATCATGCCGCCTAGCACAAACGGAATCATGAGGATCGGGTTGAAGATGATGGGCGCGCCGAAGATCGCGGGCTCGGAGATACGGAAGAAGCTCGGCACGATCGATGCCCTGCCAAATGTCTTGAGCTGCTGCGACTTTGCCCTAAACGCGCAGAGCGCCACAAAAGAGAACGTATTACCCGTGCCGCCGATGAGGTTGATGGCCAACGACATGAGCACCGGGTGGAACTCAAGCGGCTGCCCGGCAGCATAGAGCGAGGCGTTGGCGGCAAAGGCGGCAAGCGAGACCGGGGCGGTGATGGGCATTACGATCATGTTGCCGTGGACGCCAAAGCACCAAAACAGCAGCGTCATGAAGCAGATAAGCAGTGCGCCGGGCACAGAGTCAACTGCGACGGAAAGCGGGGCAGCGAGCAGCTTCTCGATAACCGAGGGGATGGACAGCGCGGGATCGATCATCTGGATCAGCAGGTTGCCGCCAAAGAAGATGAGGATGTTGGCGAGCATAGGTACGATGGCGCCAAAGGTTTCGGACAAAAACGGCGGCACGCCATCGGGCATCTTGATGGTGATGCCCTTGGTCTGGCAGAAGCGCGTGACCTCGACGGAGACCAAGGCAACGATGATGGCGGTAAACAGGCCCTGCGCACCCAGATAGGTGCAGGGGACCGCCTGGAGCACGGACTCGTCAGCAAGCTGGTAGTAGGACGACGGCGCCGCGGCGATCAGGAACATCACCAGCGAGGTCATGCCGGCGTTAAGCTTGGGCATCTTGTAGGTGCCCGCCAGGTTATATGCGATTGCGAACGTCACGATCACCGACAGTATGCCCATCGTCATATTGAAGGGGATGAGCAGCGTGAGCTTATTGGCCGTCGCAAAATCGAGCCAAGGGCCAAAGACGGACCAGAACCCGCCCTGCGCCACCAGGTCGGCCGTGACCGGCGGGTTGGCGAGGATCATAAAGACGGCAGATACCAAGATGAAGCTGATCGCGCTCATAAAGCCCTTTTGCATGGAGGCAAAGTGGCGCTCGGTGCCGCAGAAATTGGCGATAGGGGTCAGTTTTTCCTGAAGCAGGGTCATGAACTTCTCCATGGTCGCCTCCTAACCCAACAGCGACTGGGCGAGTGCCAGCACGTTGGCGGCGTTGCCCATGCCGTAGTCCTGTGCGGGGATGACCGCGGTCGGCTTACCGCTCCCCTGCTTGACGGTGTTGAGCTGGTAGGACACCTGCGGCCCCAAGAGCAGCACGTCATAATTGGCGCACGTCTCCTGATACTCGCCGATACCCACCGCATCGATATCGAGCTCGATGCCGTTTTGCTCCGCATATTTCTCGAGTTTCTTCATCAGAATGCTTGTAGACAGACCAGCTGCGCAAACAAGAAGGATCTTCATAAGGGATTCCCTTCGCATTGATTGGTTGGATAGTCACCGCACGCCGCTAGGCGTTCTTGGTTGCAGTGCACTCATACAGGCAGATCAGCTCCTGCACGAGCTCCTGAGCAAGCATGGAGCACATGAGGTGGTCCTGAGCATGGACCAGCAACACATCCACCGACAGATGCTCGCCCGCTGCCTCAGTCGAAAGCAGCTGCGTTTGGATGTGGTGAGCCTTGATTCCCGCATCCTTTGACTGCTTCATGAGTTTGGCGGCGGCGTCAAAATCCCCCGCTTTTGCCTTTTCAAGGGCTTCGAAGGCAAGGCTGCGTGCCTCTCCCGCTGCAGCGACCAGCTGAAACGAAACCATCTCGGTTCCCTGATCGTCCATAACGGTCTCCTCTCCCGTGATGTTTGGTTTGTACTTGAATATTCGAAACGCCTATCTCCCGCCCGCAATCCTCGAGGTTTATTGCAGGTAGACAGACAGGGTTATCGACAAAAGAAGTCTTAAGCCGTATGCGCTTGCACAAGCGCCATCAGCTCATGCCAGGACCGGCGCTCGCGTAGGCGCTCGACCCCCTGGCGGTCCATAAAGATCTCGGCGAGCAGTGAGCCCAAGATCCGCGCCTCATCGCCGCCCGACCGGGCA
Source organism: uncultured Collinsella sp. (assembly GCA_900545505.1). Classification (GTDB taxonomy): domain Bacteria; phylum Actinomycetota; class Coriobacteriia; order Coriobacteriales; family Coriobacteriaceae; genus Collinsella. The sequence continues at coordinate 6,289 of UQZC01000025.1, read as the reverse complement.
AACGACACCATAAAGACGATATCGACCTCATGGCCGTATTCGTCCCAAAGAATGGGATGTTCGAGCAGGCCCACGGTAACAAAGGCCTCGGCGCTCAAGGGATGCATCCCATGGGGCATGGCTACCCCATTGCCAAACGAGGTGGCACTCGCGCTCTCGCGCTCGGCGACCTCTTGGGCAAACTGGGCATCGACACGGCCGCTCTCGACGGCGCGCTCGGAGAGATATCGGAGAACGGCCTGCTTCGACGACGCCTCAACACGGTTGAAGAACAGGGCACGGCTAAAGAAAGAGCTTACGGAGTCCGATTGCGCAGTGTCGTCGCTCAGCACCTTGCGGATAGCGTTGACATCGCTCGTCTCCAAGAAGAAATCGGCCTCGCGGACGGGCACGGGCAACTTGACGTTGAGCGGCACCGTTGTGAACACGTAGTCGATGTGCGAAAAATCGAACGTTCCCACGCGGGCGACATCGCATGTCTCAATCGAATCGATATACATGCCAAACTGCTTGCGGTACTGGTGCTCGAGCATACGGGCGCTTCCCGCTCCCGAGGCGCACACGATCAGGATGCGCTTGCGACGCGGCTGGTCGGCTTGCTGCTCGAGGGCCAGGGCAAATGCCATGGCGATGTAGCCGAGCTCTTCATCAGAGGGCTGGCTGCCAAAATGACGCTCGAGTACCTGCGAGGTGCCAGCTGCCATCGAATAGGCCAACGGAAACCTCGTCTTGATATCGGGCAGCATGGGGTTATCCATATGCATGTGATATTCAAGGCGATAGCCCAGAGGGCCGATATGCCGAGCAAGGTTCATGCGAAGTTCAAGATCGCCGCTAAAGTCAAACCTAAACTCATCGTTGACCGCACGTACCATCTCGGAAGCAATCTCCCACATCTCGTCCGAGATAACGGCAGAGCCCTTCTCGGGCACGCCCGTGCCCCTGCCGAGCAAATGGATTGCGATAAAGGCAACCTCTTCTCGGGGCATGCTCACGCCCAGGGCATCCTTGATGTTTGCGGCAATCTGGAAAGCCGCGGCGTATTCGCGCGTTCCCTCCAGTTTTTGAACGTCCGATTCTGCAGCTGGGACATAGCAGCCCTGCTCGATGCGGCCAAGAGCAATGTAAAGATGCATGATGAGATTGCGGGATGCCAGCGAGCTCACCGTGACGGGCGAGGCCGTCAGGGCATCGTCCACACATGCGGCGATGGCCCGCAGGCGCTCGGCGAGCTTTGCATCGTCGGTGTCGGGCAACACGGGCCTCACCAGCGAGGCCAGGCACAGGCGCCGTTGTGACTCCCCGCCCGCAACGCGGATTCCGTAGCGTGGGCGCTTTTCGAGCGTTAAGTCAAATTGGGCGAGTTTCTGCTCTACCAGACGCATGTCATTGGACAGAGTCCGCGCCGAAACGTAGAGTAAATCCGCATACTCCTCAATCGTCACCCACTGGGACCGCATGAGGAGGTCGTTAAGAAGGAAGGACACACGGCCATCGCGCGTATCAGGAATGCCCGGATGGGCCGGAGCCGCACCGTCTAGCAAGCGAGCAAGCTCATCTGCACGTGCAACATCGATACGATACTGCCCCTTGCTGCCAACGATGCGTGCAACCCCTGCAAGGCTGTCGTTTGCGCGATGGATATAGTTTCTCACGGCGCGCTCGCTTACCTCGAGACGCTTGGCAAGTACCGCGACAGCGACAGGCTGAGCGTCCTCGATCATATTTACAAGCTGCTTGACGCGAGCATCCATGTCCTCCTCCTTTCCCTGCGTCTAGTCTAACGCGGTAAAGAATGACACTCCACGTCGCGCTCGTTCCGCCAACTCGGAACAGGTTGCGGGGAGTCCAGCTGAGCTATGGAGAGCCTGGGGAGAGGGCCCGAAAGCAATGCGTCGGTGTGAGATGCGCTTTCCGCAGTCATTGGGGACAGATTTAAATTAGTAGTCATTGAGGACGTTCTTGTTTGACTAGTCGTTTAAGAACGTCCCCAATGACTACTCACCCATCGGGGACTAGGTAAATAGCAAAAGCCCCGCAGTCGGAGCGGACTGCGGGGCTCATGAAGAGAGGCTAGTTTGTGGGCGCTTTGCCTGGCGCCCACGAGAGAGGCAACAGAGTAGAGACTACTCGTGGATGCGGGTACCGGAGAGGCCGGCCATGGTCTCGGCGGCCTTGTCCAGAGCGCCGATGATGCAGGTGCGGCCCTTGCGGGAACGGGCGAACTTGATGGCAGCGCGGACCTTGGGCTCCATGGAACCCTTGCCGAACTGACCCTCGTCGGCCAGGCGCTCGGCCTCGTCGGCGGTGAGGTCCTCGAGCTCCTCCTGGTTGGGCTTGCCAAAGTTGATGGCGACATGCTCAACGGCGGTCAGCAGGAACAGAACGTCAGCGTCGCAGTCCTCGGCCAACAGCTCGCCGCCCAGGTCCTTGTCGATGACGGCGGGAACACCCTTGTAGCAGCCCTTGTTCTCGTAGTCGCGGACGACGGGGATGCCGCCGCCACCGCAGGCGATGACGATGAACTCGTTGTCGAGCAGGTTGAGGATGGAGTCAGCCTCGACGATCTTCTTGGGATCGGGGGAAGCGACGACGCGACGCCAGCCGCGGCCGGAATCCTCGACGAAGACCTTGGAGGGATCCTCGGCCATGAACTCCTTGGCCTGCTCCTCGGTATAGAAGGGACCGATCGGCTTTGTCCGGGTCTTTGACGGGGGGTCGTCGGGCGGCATGATCGGCTTGGTCGGGTTCTTGAACGCGGGATCGTCGGGGTCGCACTCAATCTGGGTGACGACGGTGGCGGCGTGCCAACGCTTATAGCGCTTGTGCATCTCGCGGCCGATGCCCTGCTGCAGGTGATAACCAATGTAGCCCTGGGACATGGCGCCGCACTCGGGCAGCGGCATCTCGGGGGTACCGATGGCATCGTGGGCAGCGGCGAAGGCGTTCTGGATCATGCCGACCTGCGGGCCGTTGCCGTGGGTGATGATGATCTCGTTGCCCTGCTCGATCAGGCCGAGAAGAGCGTGAGCGGTGTTGCTCACGGCCTCGATCTGCTCAACGGGGTTGTTGCCGAGGGCGTTGCCGCCAAGGGCGACGACGATACGATCGGGCTTGCCAAGAGGCTTAGACATTGCTGGAATCCTTTCTGTAAAAGGCCTACAACCCATTAATAACCCGCGCCCGTGCGATACGCGAGTTTATTAAGGTTTATATTCTCTTTATCGCTCATTTTATTCATTTTGAAAATAGCTGAACGGTGAACGGTCGCTTTTACCCGCTCAGCGTAAAGAAACCCAGCTCAAGCATATCTACGTCATTTACGTGCAACTTTATTTTAATAGAGCAGGGATTAGACCAGGTTATGCAAACTATATCTTTGCTAAACATAAAACAGACAGCGCAAAATCTTACTCGCACTATACGAGATTCTATGCACTTATTGGACGAGTATGCAGCCCTGCAATAACATGGCGTTTTTCATCCAACTTAAGGAATAGACGAGTGCCTTTGCCGCGCGTCGGCCGGCAGCCGGCGAGCTGTCTCGTCGATTGCCGCTTCCAGAAAACCAAAAACTGATATTGCGCGCGCAATTGCTGCATGGTACTTTAGCGAAGAACAGCGCGGGCTGGGGCGACAGAGATTTGTCGTGAAGTTTGGGTTCGGCGACCCCGCTGCTGTCTTCTCCTTATCCGCCAGCGAACCCCTTGAGCGACGGATTGAGGAGGTCCTTACTATGACAAAAATGCTCAAGATCACGCTGAATGGCGAGACGTTTCTCGCCGACATGCTCTGGGACAAGGCTCCCGAGGCATGCAAGCTGTTCGAATCATCCTGTCCAGTCGAGTCACGTATCTTTTCGGCCAAGATCTGCGATGCCGAGGTAACCTATCCTGTCTCGGGCCCCATCGCCAATTACGAGCACATCGAGAACCCCGTCTTTCACGAGCCAGCGGGCGCCGTGAGCTGGTATGGCGGATGGTCGTCAATCTGCATCTTCTTTGACGTGTGCGAGCCCTTTGGCACCTGCAACATGTTCGCCCGCATCTGCGAAGCCGACCGCGAGCGTTTTGCCGCCGCCTGCCGCAATGTCTGGGACAACCAGGGCATGTACATTAAAAACGAAATCGTCGAGATCGAAACGGAGGCCTAAAGATGATGGATATCAACAATCTGCTCACGCTCGACCTCGCCGAGTACACCACTGCACTTGAGGCCCTCGCCGATCAAATGATGCTCGAGGAACCGCGTGACATCGACTACATGCGCCGCCGCAAACTCGACACCGGCCGCGAATTTGCCGTCTGGAACTTCACCGTCGGTTACTGCATGAACGCCGCCGACGCCCTCTCCCTCCTGCGAGCCCAGGCCAACGAAAACGCCAACGACGGCACCGCCGACCTCGCAACGATCAAAAACAGTGCCGCACGCCTGTGCGACTGGTTCTCGGGCGCCTTCGACGTCACCGGCAAAATGGATGACACCACGGCAATCCTCGCCCACAGCCGCGACCTCTACGCCCAGGTAGAGACTCACGAACAGTTTGCAGCCCTCACCCGCGCCACCGAGCGCTATCTGGTCCAGCTCCAATTTTGGGTTGATCGCCAGATTCCCTGGCCGGCCATCAGCGACCTCGTCCACGGCTACCGCCTACGAACGGAGTCCGGCGAGACAAGGTAACCAAGCAAGCAGCACCGACAACACCCCACCATCGGGATCCAAAGTAAGAATCAGAGGGCTGGAGACGCACCCAACAGCGTCCCCAGCCCCTTCGCAAAGTAGAGCACTGTTTCAGTGGCTTTGAGGCCTATTCGGACCTTTGCTATCTCCCAATTTTTGTATATTTACGACAATATTATCTGCCAATTTTTGTATGATTTTAGGCGATTCTATCTGTTAATTTTTGTCATTTGGGGGTTTAATGCTACGCCGTAAGGTCACTGATAGGCTTTTGAGCTGGAAGAATAACTCCAATAAGGCATTACTCGTTACTGGTGCGCGTCAGATTGGCAAGAGCTATGCGATTCGCGCGTTTGGAAAAAGCAACTACGCGTCGTATTTTGAGGTCAATTTACTACTCGATGTCGAAGCAAGGAATGCACTTGTTGGCGCAAAGAACTCCGTTGACTTTATCAACCGCGTAGCCCTTCTTGCGGATGCGCCGCTTGTTGAGGGCGATACGCTTGTCTTTGTCGATGAGATTCAGGAGTATCCGCAGATCGTTACACTCATGAAGGCGTTGGTCGAGGATGGACGCTTTAGCTATGTCTTCTCGGGGTCTATGCTTGGGACTGAGTTTAAGGGAATCTCTTCTTTTCCGGTGGGGTATGTCGAGCACATTGTTATGCGCCCAATGGATTTTGAAGAGTTTTGTTGGGCAAACAGCGTTAGCGAGAATGTGCTTGCAGGCATTCGCAGCTGCCTTGTCGAGAAACATCCTGTCGAAAACTATATTCATGAGGCGATGCTCAAGAACTATAGAGCTTATATCGTTTGCGGCGGCATGCCGGAGGTCGTTCAGAATTATATTGATTCGGGTTATTCGCTCGTGAGCACACGTGAGCTTCAAACTCAGCTGGTCGATCAGTACAAAAGCGATATCTCAAAATATGCATCGAGTCGAGCGTTTAACGTTCGGTCGATTTTTGAGCAAATTCCCGTTCAGCTTGAGGCGGAGTCTCATCGCTTTGTCGTTTCGTCTCTGGGTGAGGGAGCTCGCCTTAAAAAATATGAGCAGGATTTCCTGTGGCTTGTTAACGCAGGTGTTGGATTGATGGTCGCCAGGGTGACGGAGCCACGGAGTCCTCTCAAGAGGACGGAGAAAACGACAGCCTTCAAACTATACGAGTCTGATACAGGCATGCTCGCATCGCGATACCCCGGCAGCACTGCACGCGCTGTCTATCTTGATATGAAAACTCCCAACCTTGGTGGTCTCTATGAGAACGTGGTCGCGCAGGAACTCGTTGCCCTCGGGGCGGATGCATGGTACTACCAAACGCGTGAGGTCGGTGAAGTTGACTTTGTGATCGAAGGCGTCCACGGTCATGTTGTCCCAATCGAGGTCAAATCGGGCAAGAAAGTTCGAGCGCATGCGGCCCTCGATCGTCTGATGAGTGTGGGCGAGTACAAAATTCCCGAGGCCGTTGTACTGAGCCACGAGAATCTCAGCAAAGAGGGCAAGGTTCTGTACGTTCCAATCTACATGACGTTTTGTCTCGATGAGTTTATGGAAAAGGATGACCCCAATAACGATTTCTCGTTCGCCCCCATATCTCTCTAGCCATTA
>UQZC01000024.1 GCA_900545505.1 uncultured Collinsella sp. | reverse complement strand
CGTACCGACGGGGCATCGCGAAAGGCGGCCCATGGCCCTACGTGAATCCAACTACTCTACCGTGACGCTCTTGGCCAGGTTGCGGGGCTGGTCGACGTCGCAGCCGCGCAGGATGGCGACCTCGCGAGCGAGCAACTGCAGCGGGACGCTCGCCGTGATGGGGCTGAACACGTCACGGACTGCCGGCACACGGATGATGCAGTCGGCGATCTTGTTGATCTCCTCGTCGCCCTCGGTGGCAACGACGATGACCTTGGCGCCGCGCGCCTTGCACTCCATGAGGTTCGACACGGTCTTGTCGTAGGTGGCACTCTTGGTGGCCACAGCGATGACGGGGAAGCCCGGGTCGATCAGGGCAATGGGGCCGTGCTTCATCTCGCCGGCGGCGTAGGCCTCGGCGTGCAGGTAGCTGACCTCCTTGAGCTTGAGCGCGCCCTCGTAGGAAATAGCGGCACCCATGCCGCGACCCACGAACAGTGCGGACTGCGCGTCCTTGCACAGCAGGGCGGCCTCATGCACGGCCTCGGTCTGGGTATCCAAAATCCACTGGATCTGCTCGGCCGTATCGGAAAGCTCGCGGAACAGCATGCGCGCCTGCTTGGTGGTCAGGCGGTACTTGACCTGCGCTAGCAGCAGAGCCAGCAGCGTCAGGCTCACGACCTGGCCGATGAAGCTCTTGGTCGAGGCGACCGCGATCTCCTTGTTGGCCTTGGTGTAGATGACGCCGTCGCTCTCACGCGCCACGGGGCTGCCCACCACGTTGGTGATGCCGAAGACCTTGGCACCCTTGATGCGCGCGTCGCGAATGGCGGCAAGGGTATCGGCCGTCTCGCCCGACTGGGACACGGCAACGACAAGCGTCGTCGGCGTAATGATGGGGTTGCGATAACGGAACTCGCTGGCCGCCTCCACCTCGGTGGGGATGCGAGCCCAGCCCTCAATGAGATTCTTGGCAATGAGGCCAGCGTGATAGCTGGTGCCGCAAGCGATCACGTAGACGCGGTCGATGTCGTTGAGCTCCTCGAGCGAAAGGCCCAGCTCGTCGATGTCGAGCTCGCCGGCCGGCGTCATACGACCAACCAGCGTGTCGCGCACGACGCGCGGCTGCTCGTGGATTTCCTTGAGCATAAAGTCGGGATAACCGCCCTTTTCTGCCATGTCCAGGTCCCAGTCGATGTGGGTGACCTTGGGCTCGATAACGTTGCCGGCCTCGTCGGTGTACTCGACGCCTGCGGGCGTGAGCTTGGCAAACTGACCGTCCTCGAGCACCACGACGTCGCGGGTTGCGTCGATGAGCGCGATGACGTCGGAGGCGACATAGGCGCCGGTCTCGCCCGCGCCGACCACGATCGGGGAATCCTTGCGGGCCACGGCAATCACGCCGGGCTCGTCAGCGCACACGGCGGCCAGACCATAGGCACCGACCACGTGGGTGCACGCCTCGCGCACGGAGGCCATCAGGTCGTGCGTCTCGGCATAAGCCTCTTCGATCAGATGCGCGAAGACCTCGGTATCGGTCTCGCTCTTAAAGTGATGGCCGCGGCCCTCCAGCTCTTCGCGCAGCTCGGCGAAGTTCTCGATGATGCCGTTGTGGACGATGGCGATACGACCGTCGCAGCTGGTGTGGGGGTGAGCGTTAACGACGGAGGGCTTGCCGTGGGTGGCCCAACGGGTGTGACCGATACCGCAGGTAGCGTCGCTGTCGATGTTGGAAAGCTCGCTCTCCAGGCCCGCGACCTTGCCCACGCGGCGGATGACGTCGAGGTGCGCCGCGGCGCCCTCGCCCACCTCGAGCGCGACGCCCGAAGAGTCATAGCCGCGATACTCCATGCGCTTGAGGCCCGTGACCAGGATGTTCTTTGCAATATCAGAGCCGGTGTAGCCGACAATTCCGCACATAGGATAAATCCCTTCGTTCGCGTGACTGCAAGACGTCCACGCACAGGGGGCGCTGAGACGTATAACGTTCGAGTATTGTACTCACGCAAGCGCAAGCTGATATACCAGAAGTGGTATCTTAAACTGGATACCACTCGATGCACACACCCTACCACCACAACGGTGACAGGCACCTTTGCGGTGGTTGGCACTCCCCTAGGGACGCAGGCGGCGTTCGAGCCGATTGCCCAGGGCCGTGAGTGCCATAACAATGACGTAGTAGACCACGGCCACCACTAAAAACGGTTCAAAGGCTCGATAGGTGAGCGCCTGCACGCTCTGGGCGGCGCGCATCATATCCATCAGGCCGATGGTTGCCACCAGCGAGGAGCTCTTGAGGACCGTGATCACTTCGTTGACCAGAGCAGGGGCAATCGAGCGCATCGCCTGCGGAACGATGATCTTGCGCATCATGGGAACATAGCGAAGCCCGATGGCCCGAGCGGCATCGTACTGCCCCCGGTCAACGCCCTCGATACCACCGCGCACCGTCTCGGACACCGTCGCTGAGCCGTTGAGCCCCAGCGTAATGGCACCGGCGGCAAACATCGAAATTTTGAAGCCCGTGAGCTGCGGCGTCGCAAAGTACGCCAAAAAAAGCAACACGATGAGCGGCACGCCGCGAAAGATAGAGGTGTAGAAGTTGAGCACCGCACGCAACGGGCGACAGGGCAAAACCTTGAGCACGGCAATGAGAAAGCCCAGGACGAGTGCTATGGCCAGCGCGGCGGCCGTCACCTGACAGGTCACGACCAGGCCGCTCATAAACATCGGTATATATGGTTCTAGCAGTTCAAACTTCATCAGCATGCCCTTGGCGCGCGCCTCACCGGCTCGCTATTTTCCGGCAACCGTCGACGTACCGGAAGCGGAATAGTCGCCGTTCCACATGAAGTCGGCGCCCACATACTGCTTGATGCAGTCATCGATGGTGCCGTCCTCGAGCATCTCGCCGATGCACTCGTCAAGCGTCGCGACAAATCCGGCACCCTTCTTGGCCATCAGGCGGTACACGCCCACGTGATCGCTCGTCTCGGAGCGATCGAGCAGGCCCAGCACCAGGCCCTCATTCGCATCGCGCATGGACTGGCCCTCGGCGCCGTCACACAGGTAGGCATCGATGCGCCCGGCGAGCACCTCTTGCAGGCACTGGTCGCCACCGTCGTACGTGTGAATATCAGCATCGGGCATGACCTTGGCGATGAACTTGTTCTGCACGGTACCGGTGGTGCAGGCGATAGACTTGCCGGCGAGGTCCTCAACGCGCTTGACGGGATCGCCGCCGAGCGTGAGAACGCCCACAAGCGGCTGATAGTAGCCGCGCGTGAAGTCATAGGTCTGCTCGCGCTCTTCATTGGAGCTCATCGCCATGGTAAAGGCCTTGTCATCGCTCTGCACCGATGCAAGCGTGGCGGCAAAGTCCTGCGGCTCAAAGTCGTAAGAAAAGCCCAAGCGCGAGGCCATCTCGTCAGCGATAGCGATGTCCAGGCCGACAACCTTCTGCTTGCCGTCCGACTGCGTCTCCAGATAGCGATAGGGCGCAAAGGCATCGTCGCCCACAAAGGTGAGCTTGGCGCCCTTGATATCGTCGCCCGCAACCGCAGCAGAACCAGCGGCAGAGCCCTTGTCAGCGCCACTGCCAGCGCAACCGCTCGCCGCAACCATTGCAGCACCGGCGATCAAACCCAGGAAATCACGACGAGAAACAGCGCGAGTCATACCAAAGCCTTTCAATCTACGTTCAAAGCGGCTTCCATTGTAGACACTCCACCGTTTAACGCGCAGCCCAGCCGCGCCAAAACCACCACAAAGGGGGACAGGCACCTTTGTGTGGTCTGGACTCCGGTGTTTGCCCAGATAAAACCTGCCAAAATAAACCTGCCCCTAATTGGTAGGTTTTGACACCCTGGGAACGGGCGATGCTACAATCTGACTCGTACTTGAAACGCATCAAAGGGGCCGCTATGGCAAAGGTAAAAATCAGCGACGTCGCGCGCGAGGCAGGAGTCTCGCTGGGCACGGTATCCAACGCGCTCAACCACCCCGAAAAGCTGCGCCCCGAGACCCTCAAGCTCATCAACGAGACCATCAATCGCCTTGGCTACCTGCCCAACCAAAGTGCTCGTCAGCTCGCGGGCGGCGCCACCAAGTCCTTTGGCCTGGTCCTCCCCCGTCTCGACCATGGCTTCTCGCTCCAAATTGCCAGCGGCGCCCATAACGAGGCCCGCAAGCACGGCTATGACCTGCTCATCGCCAACGCCGATAACGACGACATCCTCGAGGACCACTACCTGCGCTATTTTATGGGCACGCAGATGTCCGGCGTCATGGTTCAGCCTATGGCGTCCCCCGATTGGCACCCCGCAATGACCAAGATGCCCGTGCCGATCGTCCATCTGGACATCCACTGCCCCGAACCCGGTTACTACGTGGCCGCCGACAACGAGGCGCAAGGGCGCATTATCGCCGAGCTCGCCATCACCCGCGGCGCGCGCCATATCACCGTTGTGGGCAGAGCGGCATTTATGCAGCTCACCCTGCGCGTACTTGGCATTCATAAGGCCCTCGTCCTGCATCCCGATATCAAAATTGAGGTCATTGACGCCGGAGAATGGAATACCGCTGCCGATGGTTACAGCATCGGCGCTCAGATTGCCGAGCGCTCTACCGGCGAGCGTCCCGATTTTGTCATCGGCCTTACCGATGTATTGGCCTCGGGCGTTATCTCGGCGTTGACCGACAAAGGCATCTCCGTCCCCGAGCAGGTTCGTGTGGCCGGCTGCGACGGCAACCCGCTTGCATGGAGCGGGTCGGTCCCCCTCACCACGGTGGCACCGCCGGGTTACGAAATTGGCCGCAAGGGTGTCCAGCTGCTCATGGAGCAAATCGAGAACAAAGCGCCGGCAAAAACCAAGCACATCCGCATTGGTTCCGCAGCGAGAACCGTTACTGCGGTCACAGCCGCCGAGGACATGAACCGTCAGGAACTCGTGCGGCCGTTCCTCTTGGAGCGCGCCAGTACCCAGGCGAGCAGCCAAGCCGAAGCCACCGCCATCAACCTCGGCGCGTATCTATAGCACGTCGGCCAGTATGCCAAAACGCCACTCAAGCAAAAGAGGCCCGACCATTGCCGGACCTCTTTTGCTTGAGCGCAAAGACGGCCAATTGCTCGTTTCAGCTCCGCAATTGTCTAGCGCACGGCCTTGACCGCCGCCGTCAGGTCGAACAACGTATCGAGCACGGCCTCGCAGCCATCCACCACGTCCTGCGGCAGCGGCACGATATCGGGAACGGCAAAGACATGGCAGCCGGCCGTAATGCCCGAGACGCAGCCGTTGCGCGAATCCTCGACCACGGCACATTCCTCGGGGGCAAAGCCCGCGCGCTCGCAGGCAAGCAGATACATCTCAGGGTCGGGCTTGCCGTGCACGACGTCCTCGCCACACGTTACCGTTTCAAACTTGTCAAAAAGACCGACCATCTTAAGGTTGCGCTCGGCCGTAACGAGGCGCGACGACGTCGCTAGGCCCACGTGATAGCCCGCAGCCAGCAGCTCGTCTAGACACTCGGCGGCGCCGGCCTTAAGCTCCAGTTCGGTCTTGACTATCTCGTCGCGAATCTCCTTGTGGCGGACATAGATCGCCTCGGCGGTTTCGCGACTACCGTAATGTTCATCAAGGATGTCCATGACATCGGGCAGCGTGCGGCCGATAAACTGATGGATCAGAGCATCATCAATCGCGATCCCCAGCTCGGCAGCGCCCGCCTTCCATGCCTTGATGCCTAAACGCTCGGTATCGACCAGCGTTCCGTCCATGTCAAAAATAACAGCCTTGATCATATCGGCCCCCTCACCGGATTGCATTACTGCCACTCTACCGCACTTTACAAACTTGTATATAACGTATATATCATATTGCACTTTCGTTACATAAGCGGAAGTCTTATGACAGGCAGCTCGGTAGGATTATAGTTTTCGACCGAGTACTCAATGGTAAGGATCGTTTCATGCTTTCAGACACTACTGCACCTGCAGAGGAGCTTCAGGACAAACTCGCGACGCTCGAGCAGTTGCTTTTGGCATACGGACGCGTCGCCATCGGCTTTTCCGGTGGCGTCGATAGCAGCTTTTTGGCCGCGGTCTGCGCCCGCATTATGCCTGCCAGCACGCTTCTCGTTCACCTCACCACGCCGCTCATCGGCACGCCCGAACAAACCTCGTTTGAGCGATCCGTTGACGGGCAAACCAATGAGGGGCCGCATTTTAAGCTCCCCGTGCTCAATCTTTCGGTCGATCAGCTGCAGCTCCCCCAAGTAGCCTGCAACGACGCCAATCGCTGCTACCACTGCAAGCAGGCCGGCTTTACCGCCATCGTCAACCACGCCAAGTCGCTGGGCTTTTCCACCGTCATCGATGGCAGCAATGCAAGCGATCGCGGTGACTACCGCCCCGGCATGCGCGCGGCAGAAGAGCTCGGCGTACGCTCCCCTCTCATGGAGGTCGGCTTTACCAAGAACGAAGAGCGCGAGCTGCTGCGCGCATGGGGCTATCCCGTTTGGAACCTACCGGCGGGAGCATGTCTTGCCACCCGCGTCCCCACGGGCGAGGAGCTTACGCGCGATAAAGTCGATTTAATCCGCGCCTGCGAGGATTACCTGCACGATCTTGATCTGGCACAGGTACGCGCGCGCTTGATCTGCGGCTGCATGCATATCGAGGCCGCACCCGCAGATGTCGCCAAGATCGCTGCCCTCGGTGGCAACGCCGTCGATGCCGAGGGCAAAACCCCGCTGCCCGCCGTTATCGAGTCCGCGCTGCGCGAGCTGGGCTGCGACCATATCTCCCCCGAGGTCACCCCCTACATTCACGGTGCCATGAATCTTTAGGCTACGCCGTTTTACAAACGGCGTAACTGCTCGGCGCTGCGCAGGCCCCGGGCACGGCAATCTGACGTTCAACTTCACGGGCGCGACCAAAAGGTCAGCGCCCGCTTATTTCACGTCACCTTACCGCACCCGGAGCCTGCTCGCTCGCATATGCTCAACCTGGACTGCGTTAACTGACCTACCAAAAAGGGACAGGTTTATTTTGGCAGGTTTTATCTGGGGAAATATCGCGAGGCAGTCGCTCCCCTAGCACCCATCTAACTTCGAGAGGCACTAGAGAGGCGACCCGGCTGCATCTACTTCTTCCGATATCGGCGGTTACGACTCGTCGATGAACCCATTACTTCGATGAGCCCTTTATCCGCCATTTTTGGCAGATGGTAACGGACAGACGAAATTCTGACCCCCGATGCAACCGCTATTTCTCGCGCCGTCATATCCACTTCGGCGCTGAGAGCCTCCAGGATCCTATCCGCCGTCGAAGCTGACGGTTCTCTGTTCCTATCGATAATTTCGAACGTGTCTTTGCCGCATTTTGACAGGGCATGTTTATCTACAAGGTCCCCGCAGATCAGACGAATGTCATCCGAATCCCACTTCAGGGCCTCTCGTATTTTTTGAACATCGCATACGCACCCATGCTCCCGCATAAACATGAGCAATGTTTCTTCGCGATCCGTCAGCTCGGCGCCCACATGGCTCTGAATCCACGTGCGGTTTTCAGCAAGCTCCGCCCCGTGCCGGGAAAGCAGCACCGTAAACGAATCGGCCTTAACGATAAATTTCGGCCTGCCAAGCGAACGAGACTCCATCTCGCGAATCATAGCCGGGATACCAGATCCCTGGCTTTCCGCAACGGCCCCCTCGGCATGCTCTAACGGCGTCGCCCCCATTAGGCTCATGAGCTTTGGGTTTCGGCAGCGCGATTCCCCGTCTGCAAGATTGTCCACCGTCTTTCCGCCCCAAAGCCCGCCAGGGTTTTTGATCTCTATTCTGTCTGGATAGATATCGACACTCACGGCCTGCCCCACAAACATGGGCGAATATTCTCGATGGATGCAGGCATTTGCCAAGGCCTCGCGCAAAACCTCCTGGGGAACTTCCCAATCCTCCCTTCTGCCAGCGCCTTGCACTATCGTCGCTTTGCGCAAGTTTCGTCCAATCGCGGCAAGGGCATCTTCGATGCAAGCCGGAATCGGGCCATCGCACAACTGGCGGTCAATAAACCGGGGTTGCCCGGGTGCAGATTTTTCCACATCGGAATGAACGGCGACATCGATCATCAGTTTGGGATAGAACTGCTGGGGGTAAATTCCCGCCGACAGAAGCCCCGCGAGCTTCACGGCACCATCCTTTGTAGTGATATTGAGTCTGACCAGCTGCTTTTCCAGCGTATCGGCCCCGCGCAAAACGCGCGGGGTCTGCAGCCGGCGATTTGCGATAATAGACCGCACGACATCTGGATCCAAATCCTCGACCGTTGCCTCCGAAACCACCATGCCGTCTGCATCGCTCGGAAGCAACGCACTCTGCAGCTCATATAGCTCAGCGGGTGACATCTTGATATCTTTATCATCCACGCGCTTGTAGCTACCGTTCTGCACGCCGCGCGCGCCGATATAGCAAGGCTTCGCTTTAAGCTCAAGTTCAAAGATGCGCACCAGAAGCACCTGGAGCCCGTCGACCTCGCCTCGATCAAGCTCGTACCGTGGCGCATGGGTCACCACTGCTGCTGAGCCTCCATCTCCGATACCCGAAACAAACTGATCGCGCACCCTATCGATAGCAAAGTTAGCCGAAGGAACAAATCCTTCGGCTTCATTCAGGCCCAAAATAATGAGCCCACCCGCAGTGTTCGCAAAAGCGCTCACTGTCTCCCATACGTCTGCGCTCAATTTATTCGTGCAGGCTTTAACTTCTACCGATGCGTCATCAGTCCCCCGCCTGCGAAGGCGCTCAACGATAAGGCCAAGAGGTTCATCCAGCAGCATTGGAATTCCGTCTCTCTAAAACGATAGATTTATCTCTCTAAAGTATAGTATATCTCTCTAACTTTAGAGAGATAAGCACCTTATTTTAGAGAGATGTATCGAATTCTCTGGTAGATTGCCTAATGTTATCTCTTTAACTGGCTTTCTCTTTAGAGAGACATTTAGAGAGACGAGCGCGACCTCTCTAATCATGGGCTCCACTCTTTAAGGTGCACACTTCCTAACCGTGCCCTAAGTTGCGGTGAAATAACTCACGATTAACCTGCCAATAAGGGACAGGCTTATTTTGGTAGGTTTTATCTGGGGAAACTCCGAATAGCTTCATATACACAACCGCCGCAGCTCCATATGAGACAAATGAATCAGTAGCGTCTATCCCAAATCTTGAGTATTTGTTCGACAGAACGGCCCCTGCCGGCTCCTGCTAGACTGGTAGATTCCCAACCGTCCATCCAGGAGCCGCAATGTCGCGCAAGTCCGCCTACAAGCAAGCACTTTCCATCGGCACCGCCGTGGTGCTGGGGTTTGCGCTGTTTACGGGATCGCTCGACGGAGCGCCCAAGTTGCTGTCGCCGCAAGGCGATGAGCAGGCGGCGGCTCTGGCCGAAAAACAAAACGAGAGTCCCAGCCGCACCGACGACGAGGCAGACCTGGTCGCTCGGCTCGAATCGGGAACGGCGAGCGCGGCGGACCCTCAAAACAGCCGAGACTCTGGCGATGGCTCCGATTCCGCCGCAACCAACACCGGTGACGACGGTTCCACGAACAGCGCCGCCACCCCCATCGACGAGGTCGAAAACCCCGATCTCGACCGCGCCCGCGGCGTATACCTCAGCAGCATTCCCGACTACGCGGGTAACCCCTATGTGGCCCTGCGCGCTGACAGCACGCACCCGCTCGGCACACCGTCATTCACGCTCGATGAATACGAGCGCGCCACAGAAGAGGGTTGCTTTAAGAAGTTCTCCAAGCTCGACAGCTTGGGCCGCACCCGCAAAGCGCTCGCCTGCGTGGGCCCCGAATCGCTCGGTCAAGGCGAGCGCGGCGATATCTCGCGCATCCATCCCGCCGGATGGCGCCAGCAGCGCTACGACTTTATTCCGGGCCAGAGCCTCTACAACCGCTGCCACCTCATCGCCTGGTCGCTCTGCGGCGAAAACGCCAACCGCAAGAATCTCCTCACCGGCACGCGCTATCTCAACGAGACGGGCATGCTACCGTTTGAAGAGCAGATTCTCAACTATATTCGCGATACGGGCAACCATGTGCTCTATCGCGTCACGCCCATGTACAACGAAGAGGAACTTGTCTGCCGCGGCGTGCGCCTTGAGGCGCAATCGGTCGAGGACCACGGCAAGACCCTCTGCTTCCATGTATATTGCTACAACCTGCAGCCGCACGTGCAGATCGACTACGCCACCGGCCGCAATCAGGCCTCGGGAGACTAGGGCCGACCAAGCTGCCCCAAAACCTAACATGATCCGTTTTCCTCCATCCCCCAGGGATCAAAAAGGGCCGCCCTGGATTGCCCAGAGCGGCCCTTGCATCGGCATGTATGTTGCAGGCAAAACCACACGTTACTTGGCGCGGCCCTCCTCATAGCGCTCGACCAGCTTGGCCTGAACGTCATAAGGCACCTGCTCGTAGCCGGCGGTTATAGAGCGCAGTCGCGTCGAGTAATCCGTCAGCTCGGCTAGAGGCGCCTGGGCGATGACCACGGTGTCGCCGCGCTCATCGGTCTCCATGCCCGTCACGCGACCGCGCGAGGCCGAGATGTCGCCCATCACGGCGCCGGCGTAGCTCTCGGGGATAGTCACCGTAATTTCCTCGATGGGCTCCAGCACCACCGGATCGGCATCGGCGCACGCCTTGCGCAGACCGATGCGAGCCGCCGCGCGGAACGCCATCTCGTTGGAGTCGACGCTGTGATACGAGCCGTCGTACACAGCCACGCGAATGCCCGTGAGCGGGTAGCCGGCAATGATGCCGTCCTTCATGGTCTCCTGGACGCCCTTGTCCACGGCGGGAATCAGCGAGCGCGGAATGCGGCCGCCTACGACCTCATCCACAAACTCGTAGCCGTCGCTCGTGCCGTCGGGCCCAATAAGCGGCTCCACGCGCAGCCAGCAGTCGCCGTACTGACCGGCACCACCGGTCTGCTTCTTGTGGCGGCCCTGGGCGCTCGCCGTGCGGCGGATGGTCTCGCGATACGGAATGCGGATCGGCACGCTCTTGGCCACGACCTTGGTGCGATCCTCCAAACGGTTAAGCAACACCGAAACCTGCGCCTCACCAACGGCGGAGATGATAGTCTGGCCCGTCTCCTCGTCACGATCGATGCTCATGGTCGGATCGGCCTTGCATGCCTTCTCGATAAACGTGTAGAGCTTCTCTTCGTCGCCGCGGTTCTCGGCCTCGATGGCAATGCGGTACTGCGAGTTGGGGAACTTAAACGCCGCTGCCTCGACCTTACCGGTAATGGAGAGTGTATCACCCGTCTCTGCCGCCAACTTGGGCGCCACGATAATGTCGCCGGCATAGGCATGGCCGACCTCGGTCATATCGCGGCCGCACATCACATACAGGTGAGCCAGACGGTCGCCCTTGCGCGTGCGCGCGTTGACCAGCTCAAGGCCCGGCTCAAGCGTACCCGTCAGCACCTTGATAAAGCTGATGCGACCCTGCTGCGGATCGGCCAGCGTCTTAAACACAAACGCCACCGGACGGTCATCGTCACTCGAGATCTTAAGCGAATCGCCGTCGATAAGCGGCATCTCGCCGTAGTCGGTCGGCGCCGGGAAGTACGTCGCGATGTCGTCCATCAGCGAGTTGACGCCCTGCTCCTTAATGCAATCGCCCGCAAAGACCGGCACAAAGATGCGCTCGGCAATCGCCTTCGACAGCAAGCCCTCAAGCTCCTCCTGCGTCAGCGTCTCCTCGCCTTCCAAGTACTTCATCATCAGTTCGTCGTCAGCCTCGGCCACCAGCCCGCACAGATGGTCATGGGCTTCCTCGGCCTGGGCACGATACTCCTCGGGAATCTCCGACTCAACGGCTTCGGTGCCGTTGCAATGGCGCGCCCTCATGCGTACCAGGTCGATGATGCCGTCAAAGTCCTCGCCCTCGCCCCAGGGAAGGGTCACGGCGCCCAGGCGCGTGCCAAAGCGCTCTTGCAGCAGGTCCATCGTGGTCGCAAAGCTGGCCTCGGAGCGCGACAGGCGGTTTACGAACACCGCACGCGCCAGGCGCAGGTCCTCGGCGGCATACCAGAGCTTAACCGTCGTAGGCTGCGGGCCGGCCTCGGCGTCGACCACAAACAGAGCCGTCTCGCAGACGCTCATCGCGGCAAAGGCGTCGCCGATAAAATCGGGGTAGCACGGGGCATCGAGCACATTGATGCGCGCGCCCTTCCAGTCGATCGGCGCGATGGTCGTCGAGATGGAAAATGCACGCTTGACCTCTTCGGGGTCATAGTCGAGCGTGGGCTTGGTGCCGTCGTGGCCGCCCAGGCGGGCGGTCTTGCCGGAAAGGTGGAGCATGGCCTCGGCGAGTGAAGTCTTGCCCACCCCGCCTTGGCCTACGAGCACCACGTTCCTTACGTTACCGGTCTTGGGAGCACCCATGATGACCTCCTTGCAGGGCCGCGCGCAATGCGCGACGCCAACGGGGAGAGTTCGCGGTCGGTGCCATCCCGGGAGCAGCATGGTCGGCAGCCGAGCCGACTCACCCTCCAAATGTCCTATGCCACCACCCTACCCTCACGGGCGGCTGTCCATGCATACCTTTCGGCGCACGTATGAATACAGGCGGCGAGAGGAAGAGACAAGCTTGTGAGGCGATTATTGAACCCCGTCGATGCCTTTTACG
>UQZC01000023.1 GCA_900545505.1 uncultured Collinsella sp. | reverse complement strand
TCAACGGGCGCGTCGCAGCGCGGGTCGCTGACAAGCGCAGCGTCAAAGGCCAGCCGATACGTGTGCTCGGTATCGATCATCTGCGATTCCTCGCATACCTCGCCGACCAGTGCGGCCAGGTTGGTATCCGCACGCCGCAGGACCGTGCGCCCGGCATCGCCGCGCGCCAAAAACAGCAGCTGCTCCACGAGCTCTTGCATGTGCTTGCTTTCGGCCTTGAGGGACGCGATGGATTCCGCCAGCACGTCCGGGTCGTCTTTGCCCCAGCGGTCGAGCATGTTTACGTAACCCTGAATCACCGCGATGGGCGTGCGCAGCTCGTGGCTCGCATCGTTGACAAAGCGCATCTGCTGCAGCTTGGCCTCTTGCATCTGGCGCAGTAGGCGGTTGAGTGCAACCTCGATGCTTGCCAGGTCGGCGTCGCCGGTAGTGACGCTCGGCGAGTCGACGCTTGCGCGCTCGATGGCCTGCTCCAGTGTTTCCATCTTGCCGCCGGAGAGCTGCTTGCGGCCGAGTTCGTCCACGCGCAGGGCCAGATCGTTGAGCGGTGCCATGGTGCGGCGTACACGGCGGGCGCCGCCGAGCATGTCGAGCACGCTGATGACCTGCCAACCCACAACGACAAGGTAGAGAGGCCATAACGCGACGAGGTCCTGCGCGAGGGGGAAGGTCTTGGTGGAACGCGCAAGCTCGACGGTATAGGTGAGCGTTGTCAGGTCCCAGCCGCGCGCGGGCGTCAGCGACATGCCGTGAACGGTGGTGCCGGGGATCCATCCTGCGGTAAACGCGCCGTCGGGCAGCGTCTGGTTGTATCCATAGACGAGGATCGCCGCCGCAATCACCATCAGCAACAGATCGAGCCAGACGTAGCTCATCAAGCGGCGCCACATATAGCTCCAGTTGATGGCGCGGGCGATGGATGTGACGCGCTTGGACTCGGCGTTACGCACGGCAGACATAGCCCACCCCGCGCACGGTCTGGATGATGCGGGCGCCACCGGCGTCTTCGATCTTGGCGCGCAGGTGCGCGATGTGCACGTCGACGTTGTTGGTGTCGCCCACGTATTCGTAGCCCAGCGCTTCGTGCGCGATGCGCTCGCGCGTGAGCACGGTCTCGGCATGCGCCATAAGCAGGGCGAGGACATCGAACTCGCGGGCCGTGAGCGCGATGGGCGAGCCGCCGACCGTGACTTCGCGGCGGTCGGGATCGAGCACAACCGAGCCAACGGTGAGCGTAGCGGGGGAGGGCAAGGCGGAAGCTTGGGTCGAGTCGCCGACCGGGGGTATCGCAGCGGCGTTCCCGGCCGCGCCGCCCGCAATGCCCGTCCCGGCCCCAACGCCGCCAACGCCCGAAGCCGCCCGCACGGCCTCCGAGCGCTTCAACGCCACGCGGATCCGTGCGAACAGCTCCTCAATCGCAAACGGCTTGGTCAGGTAATCGTCGGCGCCGGCGTCGAGCCCGGCCACCTTGTCCATCACGGCATCGCGCGCGGTGACCATTATCACCGGCACATCCTTGTGCTTGCGGACGCGCCGCAGGACCTCCATGCCGTTGAGCTGCGGCAACAGCACATCGAGCAGAATAAGATCGTAGTTGCGCTCCAGCGCCAGGTCCACGGCGGTGCGGCCATCGGCGGCGTGTTCCACCTGGTAGCCCTCGTGCTCCAGCTCGAGCGTCACAAAGCGGGCGATTTTCTCCTCGTCCTCTACGATCAGGATCCGTGCCATGCGTGCCCCCGTCTGCGATTACTTGTCGTCGTTCAGATTTTGCTTGATGTCGTCCGCGGCATCGGCGGCGTGATTCATAAGGTTGTTGATGCTGCCGGGCACGTCGCCGTCGCTGTCGATGCGGTAGCGCATGCCAAAGAACAGGCCAATCAGCATCAGCCAAATCGTAGCGCCCCAGGCAAACAGGGCGATGATGGGGATCAGGATGGGGATGTTGAGGATGATCGCATCGCGGCGCGTGGCGATAAACTTGGTGTCCAGGCTCAGGCGGAAGAGCTTTTTGAGGTACTCCCATACGCTGTCCATCTTCTTGGAGAAGTCGGTCTTTTCGCTCGACTTCTCGTAGGCGGCCTGCGCGGCGACCATCTCGGCTGAGGGCTCATCGACTGGCGCGGACTCGGTGGCGGCGTGCGCCGACGTGGTCTGCGTCTTGCCCTGCGACTCGAGCCAAATGATGGCGTCCAAAACGTTGCCGTCGGCGGCGTCGAGCGCGGCCTTGGCATCGGTGTAGCTCACGTTGCACTTGGTGCGGATGGTTTCAACTTTTTCGAGGTCGTCCATGACCTGTCCTTTCGTTCGATGGGCGCGACGCCGGGCGATTTGCCCGGGCGCGAGCGTTGCGTTCGGCGGTCTGCGTTGCGCGGCGCCGCCCCGCCCTTGGTCGAACTCTATAGTGCAGGTTATAGATTAAGCGATTCTTGAGCCAAGATTAATGTTGGATGATTTTTTGGGTGGCGGTGGGGAAGGGAGAGGTGTCCTTCTGGATAGCTAGCAGCGAGGTCTAATACTTTTCCGAGAAGTGAACGAGCTAAATCGGACCCCCGAAGCATCGACACTTTAGGAGTGCCGTTTCCTGAGGTTTCGGTGCTGGAATCCTGCGATTTTGCCGACGAAAAATGTGGGTGCTTCAGGGGTCCAAAAACAGACGTTCACTTCGCGGAAAAGTATTAGACCTCGATAGCGGGGAATGGTGTGCCGGTAGCAGAGCAGCGCCAGAAATGGGATAAACAAGGCAAACGGATTACATGGATCAAAATCACGTTTCAAAAGTATGAAAATATCCTACAATTGCAACATGAAGTACTTTAGCAACATAACGGCGATAAGCGAGCTTTCCGAGAGCGAGGGCGTGTTCACCACAGCTCAGGCGGCTCGCATGGACATCTCTCGAGATGCGCTGGCGCACTCATGCCGTGCGGGGCGTCTTGAACGGATATGCCACGGCGCCTACCGGATGTCTGGAACGCAGCGCCGAGACACCGACGAGCTCAACGCTTTTTGGAAGCTCACCAATCCCTCCCTTTGCGCGTGGGAGAGAAAACGCCAGTGGGATGGCATCGCCGTGAGCGGTACGACAGCGGCGAACTTACAGCAAATAGGCGATTTCTATCTGTCCCCCTACAGGATGACCGCGCCCGTGCGCATCAATACGAGAAACGAATCCCTTTCTTTTGCAAAGCGCGAGATCGCTGAGCAGGACATCGTCTGGCTCGACGGCCTGCCGGTAACTAAACCCGAGCGCACGCTTGTCGATCTTTGCCTCGATTGCGAGGACCCCTCATTAATTATCGATGCCTACAACGATGCGCTTGGGCGAGGGCTCGATATGCAGCGGCTGAAAGATCTCGTAGAAGAGAACTCTAAAACCGCCAAACGACGTGAGCTGATGGCGCCTTTGCTGATAGCTCTAGGTTGTGACTGAATACGCAGGTCTGATGTTGGCTAGTTGCAAGTTGGAGCAATTGTTTGTCCGTGCGACACGTTAATCTAAGTTACCGTTGAAAGGCGTTGCGACAAAGTGTTGCAACTGCCATGAATCGCGTTTAATCTTGATAACGCTGTGTCAATTAGCGGACAGTTCGTCCGTAGTTTGTTCCGATTGGATAGCATGAAAGACGTTAGGGAAGAGATAACTGCCAAACGCAAGGAGCTCGCGCTGACTCAAAAGGAGTTCGCCGCCGCTCTTGGCATGGGACCTAATGGTGATAGAACCGTCCGGCGTTGGGAGACTGGCGAGACCAGTCCGTCTGCTACGGAGCTCACGTTTATACGTTCCCTAGGTTATCAGGCGCCCTTTGCGCAGGGTGATCGGGAGGACGCTCCTTTCACTTACATTGACCTATTTGCTGGTATCGGTGGCATTCGCTTGCCGTTCCAAGAACTTGGTGGCAAGTGCGTTTTTTCTTGTGAGTGGGATAAATATGCACAGAAGACGTACCGCATGAATTACGGTGATCAGCCAGCTGGGGACATTCATGACGTTCGTTCGGACGACATTCCAAAATTTAACGTTTTATTGGCGGGATTTCCGTGCCAGCCATTCTCGCTCGCGGGCGTTTCAAAGAAAAAATCGATGGGACGTGCTACTGGCTTTGAAGACAAGACGCAGGGGACATTATTTTTCGAAGTAGCTCGTATTATTCGCGACAAAAAACCTGATGCTTTCCTGCTGGAAAACGTTAAAAACCTAACAAGTCACGATCGCGGCAAGACCTTCAGGATTATTATGCAGACCCTTAAGGACGAGCTTGGTTACGATGTGCACTACAAGGTTCTTGATAGCAAGAATTGGACTTGCCAGCATCGTGAGCGCATTTACATTGTTGGCTTTAAGAAAAAAACTAATTTTGATTGGGACCAACTAGAGCTTGGGGGCGGTGGGCACACCGTCGGGGAGATTCTTGAAGATGCTCCTGATGATCGATACGTTCTTTCCGACAAACTGTGGGCTTATTTGCGTGCATATAAGGAAAAGCATCAGGCGGCAGGCAATGGCTTTGGCTATAGCACGGTTGGCCCCAATGACACGACAAGGACGCTTTCAGCACGCTATCACAAGGACGGAAGTGAGATTCTTGTTTCACGTGGCGAGGGGAAGAACCCTCGCAAGCTGACTCCGCGTGAATGTGCCCGACTTCAAGGGTTCCCCGATCAATTCATTATTCCGGTTTCGGATACGCAGGCATATCATCAATTTGGTAATTCTGTCACCGTACCGGCTGTGCGAGCAGTGGCCAAGCTGATGATGGGAGCGTATTTCGATGGACTACGGAGTTCTGAGTAGCTATTTTGACGGCGCGGTTGCGAAGAAACTCGTTGCTGTTGATATTGATAGAAAACGCAGCAACCAGCATGAATTCAACGGAACTGCGGAGCTCCGTTCCCTGTTTGGCGACGATGATATAAGAAATATACCGACGACCTTCGTATTTCTTTGCGACGATGCAGACCCTTTGTTTGATCACGGGTTTACGACTTGGTACGACGCGCGCAGGAAGCATCCGACTAGGACGGAATACAGGCTCTATTACAACGATAGCGAAGCGATACGAGCCTCGAGAATCGGTGACCTGATGGTCATTGCACCTTCAGACGAGCATGGTCTTCTGATTGTATTTGCTAGACAAGGATCAAATGCCGAGTGCCAATTAAGATGGCTTTTCGGTTTGAACGAAGTTGACGACAGTGGTTTTTCGCGGTCAACTGCAGATGACAGGCGAATAGACTCAATCGCCGCATCCATTCTTGAAGCGATTGGCATCGAAGTTTCGCTTCCCACGTCGGCTGTTACGTATTTGGATGAAATGGTCGAAAAGTTCGGTGATTCTTTTCCCAAAGGGATTGAATTCACGAGGTATTCCATCTCGACTTTGGGAGTGCTTGATTGGAGGAGCAACCCCGACAAGTGCCTTCTTGACTGCTATGAGCGAGAAGAGATTCTCTTTAAGGTATTCGAGAGGCATCTGCTTGAGCGCGATTTGGCTCCCTATCTAAGAGGCGATCTCGATGTTGATGGGGTGTTACGGACCACGATGTCAGCTTTCCAGCGGAGGAAATCGCGCGCGGGAACTGCTTTCGAGCATCAACTTGAGTACCTGTTTAAGGGATGGGGCATAAGTTATTCCGCTCAGCCGTATACTGAGGGCAAATCAAAGCCAGATTTCATTATGCCGTCGATTGAGGCTTATAGAAATCCTTTGTATCCTGCCGAGAAGCTGACCATGCTTGGCGCAAAAACGACCGTTAAAGAGCGCTGGCGCCAAGTGTTGGAAGAAGCGGATAGAATTGAAAATAAGCATTTGATTACACTTGATGTGGCGGTGAGCACTGAGTACACGGACTCGATGCGCAGGCATAGTCTCCAACTGGTTGTGCCTCGTCCTGTATTTGGTTCATATACGGCTGAACAGCAAAGCTGGCTGATGGACGTAGGGGAGTTTTGCCAACTACTGGTCGATAAAGAACGACAATAGTTCATTTCTATACCGGAGTTTTACATAGCCAGCTTAATAATAAGCGCGCAAGTGCGTCGGGCATAAATGACGTCCTTGCGCGCCGATGCTTTGCCTAAGTATCCGCTAGCCCATAAGAACTGCGAGCTTCATCGAGTTTTCAACGGCGGTGTAGCTCATAGCGCCCTTGCCGACCTTTTGCGGATCGTAGTCAGATTGCTGAATGACACCGCTGTATTGAGCGACGACATTTTCAAATGCCGGGCTATCGAGGAACTTGTGAGGATCAGTTTTCCAATACACCTTCCCCTGATCATCTGCTTCCATCAATGCGCGGAGGCCACAGACTAGGGGGTAGATAAAGCCATCAGGAACAGGATTGTCCGTTGCCTTTTCAAAGAAGGGAGTTTTGTATTCATTGCGACTATTCTTAAGGCTCTTAACGGCGCCGATTTTTCCGTAGCTTCCTGTTTTGTTGTAGTGCTTGGGGAAACGCGAATAGATTTCATCGTATAGACCGGGAAGGTCCGTAGCCACTTTGAGTGCGCTGAGAACTTGCGGATTCTTGAGTTCGCGGCGCGCTGAACCAGCAGCTTTGCTTACTCGGTCATCCCTCATAAGCTGCAAGAACTTTTCCTGGCACTTCTCCTTGCCGCTATAGACTAGGGGAAGTTGTGGCGCTTCGATGTCGCCAGAGGTGACGTTACTCGAGATGAGCGATAACGGGATCCAGGAGAGTGCGACAAGCTTTCTGGATTCAATGGGGTTGCCGTCGTTGGTTTTCCAGCTGATTTTGGCTGCAAATTCAGGATATTTTTCGGCATAAAGAGCCTTAAAGGAATCGAAAAGACCTTCCTGATTGCCCTTGGTGCCTTGTGTGAGTTGAGCGTTATTGTTGCGAGCGTCGCAGATTTCCAAAAGTGAGGTGCGGAAGTTCTCAACGCAGAGCGCATCGTTTGGGTCGGTTGGAACGAGCAATTCGACAGGAATCGAGAAGTCTAGAGTGCTTATGCCTTTCTCTTTGAGGGCTGCTTTTTCTTCACGGAGAAGTGACAGGTACTCTTCAATATCGGTTCGACGGTTCATCCATGTTTGCTTGAATGAATCCCAGATTGTGACTTCGTTCTTTTTGGGAGGTCGATTGCCAAGCGCATGTTCGGCTTCGCTGAGAATGTAGCTGCCGATTGCGAGTGTGTTGTGGCCGCCGTCAAGAATTCCCTCAACTTCGTCGTGAGAAGCAAAGCTTAGACGATAACGCCCGCGATCAAGGGACTCGTAGCTCGAGGACGCGAGCAGAATTCCCTTTGATTTAAAAGGGAAGAGCTTTTGCGTGGGAGAAAGCTCATCAGCGCGAATGGATGCCTGAATAGCATCGGTCACTGAGCCCAAACGGGAATTGCGGGGGTTGGCATCGAGATCGAGAGTGTCGATAATTTTGATAATGGATTTGGGGGACATCAGCCCGACGATCTTTTTAATGTCTCCAACTTTTTGCTCGTAGCTGTCGGTAAAGCGAACAATAATGTCGGTGCTCATAGCGAAACCCTTTCGTCTAAAGTAGTCAAAACAACAGGCCTGCGCTCTTGGAGTGCCGGAGATTGAAAGGGAGCATCGCTAACAAAAAAGCTGGTCTCCCAGCTCTAGACGAAAGCCATAACGGTGATCGGGCGTTATGGTGTTGTGCCTAGAGACATCCGTCTCATCTTCCAGCCCCTATCCAGGAAGCTTGATCGAAGGATCTCACTGACCGAGGAAGAGATCAAGATCTGTGGGCATATAAATCGGGTCCCTTCTACGTGAACGGTAGGTAAGCGGTGGTGATCGGTGTTTTGTGTCCGCACGGCATGGGACACTTAACCTGCCGTCCTGCTCTGCCGCGACGGCACGTACCTGAACAACGACCCTCTAAGGAGTTCGATATCGATGAGTGACAACACCAAACATCTCGCAAAGAAGTGCGTCAAGGACGCGGGACCGTGCCTTGCGCTGTGCGTAGCCGGCGCAGCGGTCGCGCTGCTGGCTGTTTTGGGCCATTCGACGTGCTCCGAAGTGCCAGTTCCCTGCACGTTATCATCGCCCTTGCCGGCGCCATGATGACCGGCGGCGTGCTCGATTTGATCTTTTGGGTGCTCGACCCGTTTGGATGGAAGAACGAGGGATAAGCCCTAAGGGATGGATACCCCGCAGCAACAGGAGGTCCCCGTGATCTGGTTTACCAGCGATACTCACTTTGGACACGAGAACATGCTACGGCTTAGCGATAGACCTTGGTCGACTGTTGCGCAGATGAACGATGCCATGGTCGCCAAGATTAACAACAAGGTCGCTGCGGATGACGAGCTCTACATCTTGGGCGACTTTAGCTTTAAGATGACGGTCCAAGATGCCTGCGAGCTGCGCAAAAGCATTGCTTGCAAGCGAGTCCATCTACTGCCCGGCAACCACGACAAAGACTGGACACAGCCTGCGGTAGCGAATACTTTTATCGTCGAGCCACCTATTTGCGTGCTCAAAATCGACCGGCAGAAAATCGTGCTGAACCACTATCCCATGGTCGACTGGCAGGGCATGTCACACGGCAGCTGGCATCTGCACGGGCATATCCACAGTTGCGGCGGCGCGTACAACGAGTTCAACCGCAGACAGGGGCTGCTGCGCTATGACGCGGGCGTGGACGCTAACGGCTACGCCCCCGTGAGCCTGGAGGAGCTCAGGTCGTGGTTTGCGCAGGTGGACGAGCCGGTGTGTTGCGTTAAATGGCCGTGGTGGGTCAACGCCACGGGCGACGAGCAGATTGAGCACGATCTCGAAACCTATAAGAGGGAAGTGGTGATCCGATGACGGTCTATGTAACGGGCGATATTCACGGCGGCCTCGACATGCAAAAGCTGCGCGACTGGGATCTTGGGGATAGTTTGACGAGCGACGACTATCTGATTGTCGCGGGCGACTTTGGCTTTCCGTGGGATTTCTCTGCCGAGGAATGTGCCGATATCGCCTGGCTGGAGTCGCGCCCCTATACCGTGCTGTTCGTCGACGGCAACCACGAACGTTTCGATCACTGGGCGGAGCGCTCCATGGAGTTGTGGCACGGCGGACTGACGCAGCGCCTGTCGGATACCTCTCCCATACGGCGCCTGACGCGTGGCGAGGTTTTTGAGCTCGACGGCTCAACGATCTTTACCATGGGCGGCGCCACGAGCGTGGACAAGGAATACCGCATTCCGTATTCCAGCTGGTGGCCGCAGGAGTTGCCGGACGAGCGCAACTTTGAGGAGGCACGGACAAAACTCGACAGCGTGGGCTGGAAGGTCGACTATGTGGTCACCCACACCTGCTCTACGCGTATGCTTTCGCCCACGCTTTATCCAGCACCCGGCTGGAATTGCCCCGACGTTGACCGACTTACGGCATTTTTCGATGAGCTGGAAGATCGCTTGGACTACAAACGCTGGTATTACGGGCATTTTCATCGGGATGCCAACCCGGCCGAGCGCCATACCGTGCTCTACGACTGTATCGTCCGTTTGGGTGACGAACTCCAGCCCTGGGATGTCGCGTAGGGGCGGGGTGGCTGGCTACTCGACCGTTACAGTGATGTTTTCGCGGTGCGCGCGGATAACGTCCCAGCTAAAGTGCTCGACCAGCTGCTCGGCAGAGCGCGGTGTGGCGTCCGGCGCGATGCCCGTTTGCCCGGCGAGCCATCCCAGCAGTGCCTCGGGCGTGCCAAAGCGGGCGCGTAGTTCGCCCAGGTCCAGATCGCGGTCGCGCTTGGAAAGGCGGCGCCCGTCCGGCGACATGAGCAGTGGAATGTGCGCGTAGCGTGGCGTGGGAAGTCCCAGCAGATGCTGTAGATAGATTTGGCGGGGCGTGGAGCCCAGCAGATCGCATCCGCGCACGACCTCGGTGACGCCCATGGCAGCGTCGTCGACCACCACGGCCAGCTGATAGGCAAACACGCCGTCGCTGCGGCGCACCAAAAAGTCGCCGCACTCGGTGGCGAGCGCCTCGCATTTGGCTCCGTACGTGCGGTCAACGAATTCGATCACGTCGCCGGCGAGGTCGTCGACGGCGGGCACACGCAGGCGCGTGGCCGGAGCGCGCAGGATGCTGCGGCGGGCAACCTCCTCGGCAGAAAGGCCTCGGCAGGCGCCGCGATAGATGGGCGTGCCGTCGCTCGCGTGCGGTGCGCTTGCGGCGTGGAGTTCGGTGCGCGTGCAAAAGCAGGGGTAGGTGAGGCCGGCGTCTTGCAGCCGGCGTAACGCGTGCTCGTACAGGTCTAGACGATCGTGCTGGTAGTAGGGGCCTTCGTCCCACTCGAGCCCCAGCCAGGTCAGATCGTCAATCAGTTGAGCGGCAAGTTCCGGGCGCTTGCAGCGATCGTCCAGGTCCTCGATGCGCAGCACGATGCTGCCGCCCTGGCTGCGGGCCGAAAGCCACGAGCACAGGCAGCTGAACACGTTGCCCAGGTGCATGCGGCCCGAGGGCGACGGGGCGAAACGGCCCACGACGGGCGCGGGGACGGGGGCGGGTGGCGTCGCTGGCGCGTCCGCGGCGGGCGTTGCTATGTTGCGAGCTTCGATATCCATGCGGACGAGTATAGCGCGGGACGCGATGGGGAGGCGTCGCTGTGGTCCGTAAGTTGTCGGGGCCCCACATTGCGTGTGACGGGCTGCAGACTCGGTGCTTTGATTCCCGTCCATCAACTTGGCATCTTAGACGACAGAAACCCCGGCAGCTCTTCGCAACTGCCGGGGTTTCCGCGGAAAAGGGGGACATGATCCTCGAGCGAACGGCAAAGGGGCAAACCGTTTTCGCTCAACTGCTTTATGCCCCTCGGCTGGCGGCTCAATCAGCGCGTGCCGCGCCCACACAAAGACGCTACACCTGTGACGGGGCTGTGAAGTGGTATCTATTGCTGGCGCAGGCCATGCCAAGGGTGTCCCTAATGACTAGTCATTTAAGAACGTCCCCAATGACTAGCTGCCGGGGTGCGGGTGTGACTTTCATCCCGTTTGGCGCTCCGGTCGCCTAGATGTTCGTCATGTGCGCCCGTAAACGTGGGACAATGGCGTTACTGGTATCACAGACAAAGGATGTGCCCATGAACGACCCCGTTGCCAAGACCTGTCGGCAGCGCCGCCTATTCGCGCGATTCGCTTCCGTCTGCGCACTCGTCGCGCTTGCGTTGTTGCTGCTGCCTGCCGCCGCACACGCCGACGGCTACTCCATGACCCAAACCTATATCAGTACCACGGTCGAGGCCGACGGTTCGCTGACCGTTGTCGAGGGACGCCAGTTTGATTTCGACGACGACATCAACGGCGTGTTTTGGGAGATCAATACGGGCTCCAACCAGCAGGGTGGCTCGGCGGGCGTCGACGTGCTGAGTGTCGAGGAAGAGGACGCCGCGTTTAACAAAGTCGATAGCGCGAACAAGGGCGACTCTGGCGTCTACACGGTCGAGCAGACCGGTGATGGCGTAAAGATTAAGGTATTCAGCCCTCACGAGAGCGGCGACAGCGCGACCTATTACGTGAGCTATACCATGACCGGTGCGGTTATGAACTGGGCCGATACCGCCGAGCTCTACTGGAAGTTCGTGGGTGACGGCTGGTCTGCGGATTCCGATGACGTCGAGATGGAAGTGCGCTTCGCAAATGCCGCTGCCGGGACGGCGGCCGTCAAGGGCGATAACTTCCGCGCATGGGGCCACGGCCCGCTGACGGGCGATGTGTCGCTCGATGCGGACGAACCCATGGTTACCTATACCATTCCCTGCGTGCATCAGGGCGAATTTGCCGAGGCACGCATCGCCTTCCCCAGCGACTGGGTGCCGCAGCTTACCGTCTCGGGCGAAGAACGCATGTCAACGATCCTGAGCGAAGAGAAGGAATGGGCCGACGAGGCTAACGCCCGCCGCGCTCACGCTCGCATGATTGCCAATGCGCTTGCCGTGCTAAGTGTTGTCGCGGCGGTGGCCTTTACCGGCACAATCGTTGTGCTCAAGCTGCGCAAGCTCAAGCCCAAGCCGCTTTTCCAGGACGAATATTTCCGCGATGTGCCTTCGGCCGACCATCCCGCCGTGCTTTCGGCCCTCATGAGCTGGAACGAGGTGCCCGATCAGGCATATATCGCCACGCTCATGAAGCTCACTGACGACCGTGTGATCAAGCTGGAACAGGCGACCGTGACCAAGGCCAAGAAGGGTCTGTTAGGGCGTGAAAAAGAAGAGCAGACGTATCGCGTGACGGTGAGTGATGCGGGCTGGAAGTCGGCCAAGGGCATTGACGGCGTGGTGCTCAAGGTCTTCTTTGCCGGTGCTAAGCCCGACGAGAACGGCGATCGCTCGCGCACGTTTGACGAGCTGCAGCACTACGTCAAGCAGCACGCTACGCCCGTGGGCGACAAGCTCGAGGACTATCAGAACACCGTTAAGGGCAAGCTGGCCGATAGCGAGTACGTTGCCTCGGACGGCATTGTCGCAATGGTGTTTTGCCTGGTTCTTGGTATCCTGATTGCCTTTGTTCCCGTGGGATCCATCTTCTTTACCGATGGCGCACAGGCGAACATTACCGCCGCGGTTATCTCGGTGCCGATTGTGCTGGTGGGTATCGGCGTGGGCCTTACGTTCCGCCGCTTTACGCCGGAGGGCGCCGAGGTGGCGGCTCGCTGCAAGGCACTTAAGCATTGGCTCGAGGACTTCACGCGTCTAAAGGAAGCCGTCCCCGGCGATCTGGTGCTGTGGAACAAGCTGCTGGTGATGGGCGTGGCGCTGGGTGTTTCCAAGGAAGTGCTGCGTCAGCTTGCCGAGGCCGTGCCGCCCGAGGTGCGCGAGGCCGACGGCTTCTATGACAATTATCCCTGCTACTGGTGGTACTACCATCATTACGGTATCGAGTCTCCGCTCGATTCGTTCGATGACGTGTATCACG
>UQZC01000022.1 GCA_900545505.1 uncultured Collinsella sp. | reverse complement strand
CAGCGGCGACAGCAGAAAGCGAAACGAATCCGCGGCGAGAAACCATATCGAACATGTTCAACCCTTTCGAACGCTATGCCCGGGCACCCCGCCGCGGGCTTTAATCTGCAATCAGATTATACTTCTGCGCGAATAATGATAGTGAGATATTATTCTCGTCAGAGAATATAGTTTCAAATTACCGTGCACCTCGGCGTCGATTCGCAGAAAACAAAGGCGGAGTAGCCGTTCAGGTCGCCCCGCCGCAGGTAAACCGCTTAGTTGGTATGTCCGCCGCCCGCCGTCATCTGAGCCGCATGCTCCAGCTGGTCTGCTATGGCCTCCCAGCTTTCGCGGGCGGCCTTCGTAGAACCGGGAAAGTTTACGACAAGTGTATGACCTCGTTGCATGCAAATAGCGCGCGAGAGCATGGCGCGGCGCGTCTTGGTCATGGAGTAGGCACGAATTGCCTCGGCAATACCCGGCACATCGCGGTCGCAGACGGAACGCGTCGCCTCGGGTGTTACATCGCGCATCGAAAGCCCCGTGCCGCCGCAGGTGAGCACGACATTGGCGTGGCACTCATCGGCGGCTTCCACAATGGCATCACCGATCTCGCTGACGTCGTCGCGCACGACCACATGTGAGGCGACCGTCCAGCCCTGTGCCTCGATAAGTTCCTCGAGTGCTGCTCCGGCCTCATCCTGAGCAAGATCACGCGTATCCGAGCACGTCACGATCGAAATCTTCAGCTCCATAGCATTCCTCCTACAACACGGCGCCCTCGGGCAGGTCGACGCGAACAACGTCCACAGCATCTCCCGCCTTGAGCTCGCACGGTCCTTCGTCAATACGCAGTAGACAGTTGGCCCGCTGCATCGTGCCGAGCAGCGCCGAATTCTGCGTCTTGGCCTCGGTCACCAACAGCTCACCGGTCTCGGGGTCGCGCAAAACCGTGGCGCGATCGAAGAAGCGTCGGTCCTGGCGCTTTTTCACACCGTGGGTAAGAACCGCTCGCTGCACGGGGCGCGCCCCCTCGGCAAAACCATGCATCTTGCGAATCGCTGGGCGCGCGAGCATCTCAAAGCCCACATACGCCGCCGCTGGATTGCCCGAAAGCCCCAAATACGGCTTACCCCCGAGCAAGCCAAACGTGATGGCCTTGCCCGGACGCATCGAGATGCGGTCAAACAGCACCTCGCCCTCGCGCCGGACGAGCGCCGTCACATAGTCGTAATCGCCCGCCGAGGCGCCACCGCTCGTAATGACAAAATCGCACTCCTGCACGGCACGATGCACCAGTTCGGCGATCGCCTGCTCATCGTCGGGCGCAATGCCGTAGAACACGGGCTCGGCTCCTGCATCGAGCGCCTCGGCCATCAACGCCGACGAGTTGGAGTCGCGAATCTGACCGCGCGCCGGTACCTTACTCGGTGCGACCAGTTCCGTCCCCAGCGAGATAATGCCCACGCGCGGCGCGGCGTGCACCTTCACGCTTGCATACCCGGCGCTTGCCAGCAGACCCGCGCCCGCCGGGGCCACAACCTCTCCAGCACGCATCACAACATCGCCGGAATGGGCCTCCTCGGCAGCAGAGCGAACGTTCTCCCCTACCTTGGCCGGCGCCGAAAAGCGAACGTGCGAGCCCTCGTTGCCGTCACCGTCGAGCACATCGACGATCTCGTACTTCACCACGGCATCGGCACCCTCGGGCACCGGCGCGCCTGTCATGATGCGGACCGCCTCGCCCGCACCGATTGCGCCCTCAAACACATGGCCCGCGGCCTCGTGTCCGATAACGTCGAGCGTCACCGGCGCCTCGCCAGATGCCTGCACCAAGTCCGCCGAGCGCACGGCATATCCGTCCATAGCGCTGTTGGCAAACGGCGAGATATCGATATCGGCCACCGCGTCCTCGGCCAAGGGAAAACCCCCCCCCTGCCACACGGGAATCTCGACGAGATCGGTCGGAGCAACGTGCGACAGGACAATCGACTGTGCGTCCTCCAGTGGAATGAGTTTCTCTGCCATATGCACCTCTTAATGCCACGGCGCACAACAGGGGCGCCAATTCTTTATGCTTGTCTCAGTATAATCCCCCAACGCACGACCGCGACTCGTCCTGTACCCGCAAATACACCTGTCGGTTGCAGGCCGCGAAACAGAATGGAAACCAACCCACCGGCTCGTCGCGTTTACCGCGTTTTATAATGCTTGCGTTGCAACCTAAAAGAGGAACGTATGGCTCATAACGACAAACCCGAAAGCGCAAACAAAGCGCAGGATCATTCCCAGCCGCTCGACGACGGCGGCTTTTTCTCCCTTAATGACGTCATCACGGCAGGCAGGCATCAACTTACCCGCTCCGAGCATCTCTTGGCTGCCGACACGCGCCGCAACGCCCGCAACCTACTTGCGAGCGCTAAGTTGCTCGCACTCGTCGTCATCGTCTCGCTCGCCATGGGCGTTGCCGCTTGGGCGTTTTTGGCCTCGTTGAATATCGCGACCGACTATCGCGAGCACCATGTGTGGGTCTACGCCTTGCTTCCCGTTGTGGGCGTTGCCACCGCATGGGTGTACAAAAACCACGGTCTTGCCGCCAAGCGTGGCAACAACCTGGTCATCGACTCCGCTCTGGGCACACGCCTCATCCATATGCGCATGGCCGTCCTCACCTTCGTCTGCTCCACGCTCACGCACCTAACGGGCGGATCGGCCGGTCGCGAGGGAGCCGCGGTGCAGATTGGCGGCACCATCGCCAGCAACATCTCGAGCCTCGCCCACCTCAAAAAGCATGACCACCACGACCTCATGCTCGCCGGCATCTCGTCGGCCTTTGGCGCCGTATTCGGTTCGCCCCTTGCCGGAGCTTTCTTTGGCATGGAGATGTGCTTTATCGGCAAGATCGACTACACCGCGGGCATCTACTGCCTGGTCGCCTCATTTACCGGCTACTTTACATCACTCGCCCTAGGTACCGAGTACGAGGCGAATGTTATCGCAAGCGTTCCCAACATGACACCACGGACGGTTGTCATCGTTGTTATCAGCGCCATTATCTTCGGTCTGACGGCACGCCTCTTTGCCTGGTCGGTTCGAACCGTCAAGAGCCTGTACGGTCGCTTTATCACCAATTACCTTATTCGCGCACTCATAGGCGCACTCGCGGTTTTGGCCGCCTATGCCCTCCTCGACGCCTGGGACTACGCCGGCCTTTCCACGTGGCTTTCCGGCGCCGGATTTGCCGGCAACACCACCCTGGCGGACGCAGCCATCAAGTTGGTCGTCACAGCGCTCACCCTGGGTGCCGGCTTCCAAGGCGGCGAGGTCACGCCCCTGTTTGGTATCGGTGCGGCGCTCGGCGGCTGGATCGGTTGCCTTACCGGGCTCGACCCCAGTTTCCTGGCGGCTCTCGGCATGCTCGGCGTGTTCTGCGCCGGCCTTAACGTGCCCATCACTACCTGTATGATGGCCATCGACCTGTTCCACGGCACGGCCGCCGGGTTCTTTGTCATCGTGGCCTTTATCAGCTACCTAACCGCCGGACACCGTGGCGTGTACCCCGCCCAGCGCATCATCTCACCCAAGCGCCGTTCGCTTATTGTGGATGGGGGCGGTAGGGTAGGGGATGCTATCGAGCGCCACAACGACCTGATAGAGTAGACGTTAGTATTCGCCGTGCAGCCACAATCGGGGGCAATTCGACCTGAGCGCGACCGCACCGTCACGTCACACGCCGGGAGTCGCCCCATGCACGCAACTGATTTTGGTCGCACGCTCATCATCGCCAATCCTGCCGCCCAGTCGGGCGCGGCGCGCGAAGTTGCCGAGCGCCTGCAGCGCTTTTTGGACATGACTGCACGCGCATCCCAGTTTGACTTGGTGCTAACCGAGCGCATGGGACACGCCAAGGAGCTGGCCGCACAGGCAACGGGCTATCGCACCGTTATCGCCCTTGGCGGCGACGGCGTGATTCACGAGGTCGTCAACGGGCTTATGACGCAAGAGGAGGACGCCCGCCCCGCCCTTGCCGTCCTGCCCGTAGGCTCCGGCAACGATTTTGCCCAAACGCTCGGTATCGAAGATTTCTCCGGCAAAGATTTTGGCGCGCTGCTCACCTGCGAGCTGCAGTACCAGGATATCGGACGCATTCGCTCATGGAACCCCGCAACCGGCAGCGGCGAGGCTACCGTTGAGTACTACGACCAGACGCTTTCGGTCGGCATCGATGCCGCCATCGGCCTTGGCACCACCGAGCTACGCAAAAAGACCGGCTTGACGGGCGCTCCGCTCTACACCCTCTCGGGACTTGAGCAGTTTGGTCTGCGCTATCGCAACTACCCCATGACAGTCAGCTTTGACGGGGCACCCGCCGAGCGCGTGCAGGCGATTATCATGGCGATTCAGCTGGGTCCTACCTATGGCTCGGGCTATCGCATCTGTCCTGACGCCGACCCCTGCGACGGCATACTCGACGTCTGCTACGCCTGCGGCCCCGTTCCGCGCGCGGTCGCGCTTCCCATGTTCCTTTCGGCCAAAGATGGCCACCATACCAAGCTGCCATCGGTTCGCATACGCCGCTGTCGCCATGCCGAGCTTACCTTTGAGGAGCCCGACTACCCCATCCAGGCCGACGGCGAGCCCATCGTCGCCTCGCGCATCGAGGTCGACATCCTCGCCGGCGCCCTCCACGTCTGATAGCCCGATGGATCAACTCCCCCCCGGCCGCCCTCCACGTCTGGCACCCCACCCACTAACGCCACCTAAGTTGCGGTGAAATAGGGACTGTTTATGCAGCTAAAGCCGTAAAACAGTCCCTATTTCACCGCAACTTATGAGGAGGCTATTCGTCGCTGCCCGGTTTGCGACGGTTGGCCTTTTTAATGGCGTTGAAGTGTTTGTCGTTGAGCCTGCGCTGGCGAGAGCGCTGAGGCACTTTGGTCTTGACGCGACGGCGCGGTGGACGCCCGCGACGCCCAAGCTCGGCGCGTAGCTTACGCAGACAGCAGCTACGGTTCTGGAACTGGCTGCGGCTCTCGCGCGCCGTCACGACAATCCCCGTGGGCCCATGCTTCATGCGCACCGCTGAATCCGTCGTGTTCACGCCCTGTCCACCCGGACCCGTCGCGCGAAACACCTGTACCTCGCAATCGCGCGCCAGCTCCTCGACCGACATCTCGGCATAGCGCGCATACTCACGCCATCCCATCGTGTTCTCATCCATATCAAAACCTCCCCTCATACAAAAAATGTGACAAAGGGACGGTCCCTTTGTCACATCGCATACCAATCGCTTGTGTTGCGCGCTTAGGCGAAGGTGATCTCGCCGGTCTCGCAGTCCATATCGGCGATACGGGCCAGGCTCTCAACACGGAAGCCGCGCTCGCGGAGCTTATCGCCGCCTGCCAAGAAGGCGTGAGTACAATACCAGACACCTCGGCACCCGCAGCCTCGCAGATCTTGATAAGACCCTCGAGCGCGCAGCCGTTGGCCAGGAAGTCGTCGATAATCAGGACCTTGTCGCCCTCGGACAGGAAGCGCTTGCCAACGATGACCGGGTACTCCTTCTGCTTAGTAAAGGAGTAGATGGTCGTGGCATACTGCTCGCCGTCGAGGTTGATAGACTGCGCCTTCTTGGCAAAGACCACCGGCACGCCACCAAAATGCTGAGCCGCGATGCAAGCCATGCCAATGCCCGAAGCCTCAATCGTCAGAATCTTGTTGATCTCGACACCCTCGAACAGACGGGCCCACTCGGCACCCATGTGGTCGAACAGCTCAACGTCGCACTGGTGGTTGAGGAAGGCGTCAACCTTAAGGACGTTACCGGCCTTTACGATGCCGTCATGGCGAATACGATCCTCAAGCTCCTGCATGGCGCAACCCCTTCTCGCGGTAACGATACCGCGCGATTAATAAACGTTGTTCGATAGTCTACCACGGACCGACCCCCGCCCGTCCCACAAGCCGCATCGCACCATAAAGCCGCAAGACCAGTAGATGAGCGGATTCGTGGCAAGCCTGCTTCCACAAGCTAATGGCGGACGCGTATCCTCACCAAACGCACCACGGCAAGCGCAAAGCCCACAGCGGCCACAGCCATCAACACGTAGAACACCGAGCGAAAACCAAACAGGAACACATCCGGACGACCTGCAACAATACTGGTCACGGCCTCGCCCATCGCCACGCTCATCTGCCCATACAAGATATGCGACGCCGCCGTAATGCCCACTGCCATGCCGGCGTAGCGCGCCAAACTGCCCAAGCTGCCCGCAAAGCCGAGCGCCTCGCGCGGAGCCGAGCCCATGTACAGCGAGTTGTTGGGGCTTTGGAAAATCGACGTACCGCACGACATAAATGCGACGCAGCACACGATCACGGGGATAGAAGAATGCTCGTCGAGCGTGCTTACCGCAAAGAGACCGCACACGTACACGCCCAGGCCGACCGCCGTGGGGCCCTCGCAGCCAACACGGTCCGAAACCGTACCCGAAAGCGGTCCGATAAAGGCATTCACCATCGGCAGCGCCAAAAACAGCAGGCCGGAAATGTCAGAACCAAATCCGTGGGCGTCCTGAAAATAGAACGGCAGAATAAACTCGGATGCGCCAATACCAACGAACACAATGAGCATGCAGGCGAGGTTGATAGTGAAGGCCGAATTTGCAAAGCAGCGACGAGCGGCCTCGATCAGGGACATGGGACGCTCGCCGGCCTCCGGCTTAACATGCGGCAGCGTGTAGAGCCCCACGATAAACGAGATTACGCCAATAGGCAGGTTGATGAGGAAGATACTCTCCCAGGGAAAGCTTGCCACCAGCATGCCGCCGAGCACGGGGCCACACATCATGCCGAGGGCCACAAAGGTCGCGAGAATACCCATGGCACGGCCTCGTTCGCGCGCCGGAAACGACTCGGTGATGATACCCATGTTGTTAGCCATGGCCGCCGCGCAACCGATGCCCTGAACAATGCGTGCCAGGATAAGAACCTCGAGCGAGGCCGAAAGGCCGCACAGCAGCGAACCGACCGAAAAGACAATGACGCCCAACTGGAACACATTCACCTTGCCGCGCACGTCGCCCAGACGGCCAAACGGCAACATAGCCACGCATGTCGCAAGCAGGTACACCGAGCTCACCAGTTGAATGCGGTCGAGGCCCACGCCCAGCTCCTTTTGCATCACGGGCAGCGCCACGGTCACGACGGTCGAATCCAGACACACCATAAACGTCATGATGAGCACGGTAAACAGAATCGCCCATTTGTTCTTGCCATGGGTGTCGCCCTCTAGAGCAACGTGCTCGCGGCGCAGCTGCTCTGCAGTTTTCTCCATATCCATCCTTTCGAGTGGCGCAACGCAAAAACGGGGCCCCAATCGCCTACAAACAGTCGCGATTGGGGTCCCGCCTACGGAATCGGAACTAAAGGTCGCCGAAGCTTTCTACCAGCATCGGCGCCTTATGCGAACGCTAGCCTAGCACTGCTCGAGTGCCTGCTCAAGGTCGGCAATCAGATCGGCCGTATCCTCGAGGCCGCACGACAGGCGCACCATGTCGGCGGAGATGCCACAGGCGATGAGCTCCTCATCATTCATCTGGCGATGCGTGGCATTAGCGGGATGCAGGCAGCAAGTGCGGGCGTCGGCCACGTGCGTGGCGATCTGGGCGAGCTTGAGGCTCTTCATAAAGGTCTCGGCCGCCGCGCGACCACCGTTAAAGCCAAAGCTCACAACGCCGCAGGTACCGTTGGGCATGTACTTCTGAGCGATGTCGTAGTACTTGTCGCCCTCCAAACCCGGATAGCTCACAAAGCGCACCTTGGGGTGGCTCTGCAGGAACTTGGCAACGGCCAGGCCGTTCTCACAATGGCGCGGCATGCGCACATGCAGGCTCTCGAGCGAGCTGTTCAGGAAGAACGCCGCCTGCGGGTTCTGCATGGGGCCGAAATCGCGCATGAGCTGAGCGGTTGCCTTGGTAATGAAGGCGCCCTCGCGACCGAACTTCTCAGCATAGGTCACGCCGTGGTAGCTCTCGTCGGGCGTGGTGAGACCCGGGAACTTGTCCGCATGGGCCATCCAGTCAAACTGGCCGTGGTCAACGATCACACCGCCCAGGTAGGCAGCATGTCCATCCATGTACTTGGTGGTGGAGTGCGTAACGATGTCGGCGCCCCACTCAAAGGGACGGCACATCACGGGTGTCGGGAAGGTGTTGTCGACCATCAGCGGCACGCCGTGGTCATGTGCAGCCTTGGCAAAGCGCTCAATATCGAGCACGGCAAGGGCGGGGTTTGCGATCGTCTCGCCAAAGACGAGCTTGGTATTGGGCTCAAAGGCTGCCTCGAGCTCCTCATCGGTGCAGTCGGGGGCAACGAACGTGCAGGTCAAACCCATACGACCCATGGTGTGAGCCAGCAGGTTGTAGGTACCGCCGTAGATGGCAGAGCTCGCGACCACGTGATCGCCGGCGCCGGCAACGTTAAAGATCGCGAGGAAGTTCGCGGCCATGCCCGAGCTCGTGAGCATCGCAGCGGTGCCACCCTCCATCTCGCAGATCTTGGCGGCAACCAAATCGCACGTGGGGTTCTGCAGACGGCTGTAGAAGTAGCCCGACTCCTCTAGGTCAAACAGCTTGCCCATGTGCTCGGACGTGTCATACTTCCACGTGGTGGACTGGTAGATGGGCACCTGGCGCGGCTCGGCATCTCCCGGGTGATAGCCGCCCTGAACACATGTAGTACCGATAGTCTGCTCGCTCATATCTAACTCCCTTGCCTGGGTTACGTTTCATTCGGTTCACGATACCGCTACCCTGCACCCCTCTCAACCCATCCCCAAGGTAGGTTATGGGACAAATTGATCAGGTGTATTTATCTCAAGCCTTGGGCATTTGCTCGATAGATAAAAACGAGGCATACATGAAGCTCTCGATGATTACACGCCCCGTCACGGGTACCATAGGCGGGTACACCGTGACCAAGGAGACAACGATGAAGCAGATCGATACCACCCAGCTCGACACCGCCGCCTGCCAGGCTCAGGCTGCCGAATACCACGCCCGCGGCTTTAACTGCGCCCAGGCCGTCGCCTGCACGCTCGCACCTGCCGTCGGGCTCGACCCCCAGACCGCCTTTACCCTCACCGAGGGCTTTGGCGCCGGCATGGGTGGCATGACCGAGACCTGCGGCGCCATCTCGGGCGCTGTTGCCATCATGGGCTTTGTAATGAGCGACGGCATGAGAACCCCAAGACCAAAGGCCAGACCTACAAGCTGTCGCGCGAAATTGCCAAGCGATTTGGCGAGAAGAACACGACGACCGTCTGCGGCACGCTCAAGGGCATCGGATCGGATAAAGGTCCGCTCCGCAGCTGCCCCGGCTGCATCGACGATGCCGTCGAGATCGCCTGCGATGTACTAAAGCAGCTCGCCGAGTAAACGTCAGCAACAGAAAAACGACGGCCGGCGCGCTTGGGATCCATCCAAAAGCACGCCGGCCGTCGCCGTTAGAACTCCGCAAATTCGGGAGCGCCGACCTCGATCTCCTCGCGCCCCGCCATAAGCTCGCGCATCTTAGCGCAAAACGGCTCCTGCTCCCCCGCTTTAAACACTAAATGAATCGTCACGGCATCCGCGTAATCGGTATCCGAAACCTTGGCACCCGAATCCTGCGCCAAACGAAGCACCTGCTCATACTGCGGATAGGCAACATGCACGTCAACCGGCACGACGCTTGTCATCTCAACGATCTGCCCGGCCTCCTGAGCCGCGGCCACCGCCGCCTGCGTCGCCGCGGTATAGGCGCGCACCAAGCCACCAGGCCCCAACAGCGTGCCACCAAAATAGCGCGTCACTACGCAGCAAACATTTTTGAGCCCCGCACCGCGCAGCACCTCGAGCGTCGGCATGCCGCTCGTTCGACTCGGCTCACCATCATCGCTCTGGCGCTCGCGTCCATCGACCAAAATCCACGCGGGAACATTGTGTCGAGCGTCGTAATGACGCTTTCGAACCATCTCGATAAAGGCATTCGCCTCGTCCTCGGACTCAATATGGACCAGCTGGGCAATAAACCGACTCTTGCGGTCCACAAACTCGCCCGAAGCCTCAATATTCGATTGCAGAGTAAAATAGCTGTCCAACAAAGCCCCTCAACAACAAGCAAAGCAACAAACAGCCTCAATAATACGGCAAAGGCCGTACCGATAACCCCGGTAAATAGAACGGCAACGCCGATGACCAGGCAAAAACAGCGAGACGGCGTCAGCTGAGTCGATTTGGCCCGAAAGAGGAGGGAGCACGCCTTATGGCGGCGACCGACGAATGAGCGCCAAATCGGCCAGCTGACGCCGTCGCAGCGTCAACAAAGTGCTGAGTGGGCTTGTAAGCCGGGTTCTGTCGTGGACGGTCATTTATCTTGTCTGCACGTTACCGTGCAGCTCCACGCACGCTACCCGAACGCGGACCGGGCCGGCCCATAGCGTTCCTATTCGCGCTTGCTCCGGATGGGGCTTGCCAAGCCGTCGTGTTGCCACGACGCTGGTGGTCTCTTACACCACCGTTTCAGCTTTTCCCTTTACGCCTTGCGGCGCAGGTGGGAGTCTTCTTTTCTGCGGCGCTTTCCGTCGGATCACTCCGCCCGGCCGTTAGCCGGCATCCCGCCCTCTGGAGCCCGGACTTTCCTCACGCGTGCTGCAAGCAGCACATCGCGCGACCGTCTGGCCCACTCAGCAGTGCAAGAGTGTAGCACACCGTTGCCGCAGGCAATGGCACAACACAAGCGTTCGACACGATAAACCAAGAACCACCCATGCGCTACAATAGTCCCGTCGATGGGCAACGTCGTCAGTCGAGACGCGACCGCGCTCCACACCCCTCCGTCTACTCGGTGCGTTCCCGCCTCCTCCCCGAGGCGGGATGTCGGCATTTTTTCATGCACCGACAACCAAATAGCCTGCAGACAGCATGGGCAGCATCATGTATCTCGGCACCAATTGCAAAAAGGGACCCGTCCATTGCGGACGGATCCCTTAAAACAAGTGATCGTCAAACCGATTTACTCGGCGTCGGTCTCCTCGTCCTTCTTCTCGGAAGGAAGCGGGGTAACCTCGATCTCGACGCCCAGAGTCTCAGCAGCGGACTTCATGGACAGGGAGATACGACGACGGTCGAGGTCGATCTCCATGACCTTGACCTGAACCTTGTCGCCCACGTGGGTGACCTGAGAAGGCTGATCGACGTGCTTGTTGGCCATCTCGGAGATGTGCACCAGGCCCTCGATGCCCTCGCCCAGGTCGACGAAAGCGCCGAACGGGACAAGCTTGGTCACAGTGCCCTCGACGATAGCGCCGACGGGGTACTTCTTGACCAGTGCGCGCCACGGATCCTCGGTGGTCTGCTTGAGACCCAGGGAGATGCGCTCGCGGTTGAGATCGACGTCGAGAACCTCGACCTCGACCTCCTGGCCGACCTTGACAACCTCGGAAGGATGGTTGACGTGGTTCCAGGAGAGCTCGGAGATGTGGATGAGGCCGTCGATACCGCCGAGGTCGACGAAGGCGCCGAAGTCGACGATGGAGGAAACGGTGCCCTGGAGACGCATGCCAGACTTGAGCTTGGACAGAATCTCGGAGCGCTCGGCCTTACGGGACTCCTCGAGCACGACACGACGGGAGAGGACGACGTTGTTGCGGTTGCGGTCCATCTCGATGACGCGAGCCTCGATGCGGGTGCCCATGTAGGAGGTGAGGTCCTTGACGCGACGGAGGTCGACGAGGGAAGCGGGCAGGAAGCCACGCAGGCCGATGTCGAGGATCAGGCCGCCCTTGACAACCTCGATAACCTCGCCCTCGACGTTCTCGCCGGAGTTGAACTTCTCCTCGATGCGGTTCCAAGCACGCTCGTACTCGGCACGCTTCTTGGACAGGACCAGACGACCGTCCTTGTCCTCCTTCTGGAGAACCAGAGCCTCGATGGGATCACCGAGTGCAACGATGTCTGCAGGGTTAGCGTCCTTGCGGATGGACAGCTCGCGGACCGGGATAACGCCCTCGGACTTGAATCCGATGTCAACGAGCACCTCGTCATGCTCGATCTTAACGACAGTGCCGTTAACGAGATCGCCCTCATCAAAGTCGGTAATCGTACCGTCGATGAGGTTGTTCATCTCCTCCTCGTTGACATCGTCAAGAGAGAAAATGGACGAGTTCTGAATCTCACTCAAAGGTG
The DNA here is from genome assembly GCA_900545505.1 of uncultured Collinsella sp. Classification (GTDB taxonomy): domain Bacteria; phylum Actinomycetota; class Coriobacteriia; order Coriobacteriales; family Coriobacteriaceae; genus Collinsella. The sequence goes on along the minus strand of UQZC01000022.1, from coordinate 893 downwards.
GACCCCTTTCGAACTACGGGGCCCCGATTGCTAGGACCTACAGAAGGGTGCGACAAGCACACAACGTTTAGGAACACTCGGGAGCCGACAGATACTAATGTGACGCTTATGCAATCACGTTCGTATAGGTTACGGGGAAATGAGTTCGATTTCAAGCGTGAACTGCGATTTTTTACTCGTGTGGAGACTTTTTCGTAATCTTATGAACACACGTCTCCGCAACTTGACGATAACCAGCCAGGCATTTGGCTTTGGGGTAAAGTATCCGGAGCCAACGACTCTAGATCAAATTTACGAGAAAGGTGCCCGCGTGCTCAAAGCAGTCGTTTTCGATATGGACGAAACGCTTCTTAGCATCAACCTCAACGCATTCATCCTTCGCTATTTTAAGGATGTCTCGTCGATGCTCTCGGATATCGGGCGACGCAGCCGCGGTGGCACGATGGCACGCCTGGGCACCATCCTTGTCGACCTCAACGCCAATCGCCGCAGCGGCACGGACAATCGCACCAATCTTGAGTTTTACCAAGAAGAGGTCGAGCGCAGGTGCGGCATCTGCCTCTCCGATCCCCTCATCTACGAGGCGTTTACCTACTATGACCGCGAAGTTCTTCCGTACAAGAACGACGATGTCATTAACGCCCACGCCATGCCGGGCGCGCACGCCGCGCTCCAGGCCGTACAGGACGCAGGGCTGCGCTGCGCGCTCTTTACCAACCCCAGCTTTCCGCAGGGGGCCATCGAGTGCCGCATGGGCTGGGGCGACCTGGCCGACGCCCCCTTTGAGCTTGTCACGCACATGGGTAACACCACCCGCTGCAAGCCCGATGCCACCTACTATCTAGAGCAACTTCAGGTGATGGGGCTCGAGCCGCACGAGGTCCTTATGGTGG
>UQZC01000021.1 GCA_900545505.1 uncultured Collinsella sp. | reverse complement strand
TACGCTCGACCCGTATTTCTCGGCCTCCAAGGTGCAGTGGATCCTCGACAACGTCGATGGTGCGCGTGAGAGCGCGGCGGCGGGCGACCTCATGTTCGGCACCATCGACACCTGGCTCATCTACAACCTCACCGGCGGTCAGGTATTTGCCACCGACTACACCAATGCCAGCCGCACCGCGCTCTTTAATATCCATGCGCTCGATTGGGACGACGATCTGCTGGCGCTTTTCGACGTCCCGCGTTCCATGATGCCCGAGGTTCGTTGGAGCTCGGGCGACTACGGCCGCGTCGCGAGCGACATCATGACCAACATGCCACCCATCATGGGCGTGGCGGGCGACCAGCAGGCGTCGCTGTTCGGCCACTGCTGCTTCCATCCCGGCCAGACCAAAAACACCTATGGCACGGGTTGCTTTATGCTCATGAACACCGGCGACGAGATCGTCGAATCCAAGAACGGTCTGGTCTCCACGATCGGTATCGCCGCGGACGGCAAGATCAGCTATGCGCTCGAGGGTTCTATCTTTGCCGCCGGCTCAACCATGAACTGGCTGCGCAACAACATGGGCATCATCTCGAGCGTGAGCGAGTCCGCGCAACTCGCCACTTCGATTAACGACAACGAGGGCTGCTACTTCGTCCCCGCCTTCGCAGGCCTGGGCGCTCCCTGGTGGGACCCGCATGCTCGCGGTATCGTGTGCGGCCTGACCGGCGCCTCGAGTCGCGCGACCATTGTGCGTGCGGCCTGCGAGTCCATGGCCTACCAGAGTTATGACGTGCTACGCGCCATGGAGCAGGACGTGGGACTTTCGATTGAGCGCCTGTCCGTCGATGGCGGTGCCTCGCGCAACGAGTTCATCATGCAATTCCAGGCTGATCTGCTGGATATTCCCGTGCTGCAGTGCGAGACGGTGGAGACCACGGCGATTGGCGCCGCGTACTTGGCGGGCCTTGCTGTCGGCTATTGGGAGGATTTGGAGGAGCTGGAGCAAAACGCTCAGATCGTCAAAGTCTTCCATCCTCACATGTCCGCCGAGCGCCGTGAGAGCAACCTCGCTGGTTGGCGTGATGCCGTCAAGCGTTCGCTCAACACCGCTCAGTAGGGTTGCGACGAGCTGCTCGATACAACAAACCGTTAAACTTATGCACGGCGCGAGGCAACAACGTCGCCAGGCGTCTTGTCAGCAAGGCCATCTTCCGGCCGCAACGAAAGGGGCAATCAACCCATGACCGTCACCTACGATACGTCCCGCGTGACGCTTGTCGACCATCCGCTCGTCCAGCACAAGCTGTCGATCTTGCGCGACAAGAGCACCGGCACCAACCAGTTCCGCCAGCTCGTGCGCGAGCTTGCGCTCTTTGACGGCTACGAGGCCATGCGCGACCTGCCCATGGAAGACGTCGAGGTCGAGACTCCCATCACCACCGCCATGTTTAAGCAGCTTGCCGGCAAGAAGCTCGCCATTGTTCCCATCCTGCGTGCGGGCCTCGGCATGGTCGACGGCATCCTCGACCTGGTGCCCTCCGCTCGCGTGGGCCACATCGGTATGGAGCGTGACGAGGTTACCCACGAGCCGCATGAGTATTACTGCAAGATGCCCAAGGATATCGACCAGCGCATCTGCCTGGTTGTCGACCCCATGCTCGCCACGGGCGGTTCGGCCGAGATGGCCATCAGCTACCTGCGCGAGCGCGGTGTTAAGGATATTCGCATGCTGTGTATCGTCGCGGCCCCCGAGGGCCTCAAGTCACTGACCGAAAAGGACCCCGACGTACATATTTATACCTGCGCCATCGACGACCATCTCAACGAAGCTGCCTACATCGTTCCCGGCCTGGGCGACGCCGGCGACCGCATCTACGGCACGCTGTAATCTCTGGGGCATACCGGCTAACGTCGAAAATACGAAGAAATGGTGCGCGCGGTCGAACAAAAGACGACCGCGCGCACTCCTGTTAACGGACGTTTTGCCCTGCAGGGTTCGAGAAAAACGTATTACCGTACCTGCGGCATAAAGAAGGTCTTAAGAAAACGAACAGGTGCGTATTAACCGATGCTTTTTCGGTTGTACTTTAGCGATTGGCTCGTACAATAGTCACCAATGTTTGGCGGGAACTGTCCTGTGAGGCGATAAAAAAGGAAAGTGAGGACGCCAGTGTTTCAGATAGCCGATCTGCTCGCTATCGTTGCAGGTGCCATCGCGGGCGCGATTGCCTTCCTTCCCTTTGTCTTTACGCTCAAGCCGGTTCTTGACGATAAGCAGAATGCGGACATGCTCAAGGGCATGGTGAGTCTGGCGGTCTCGGCAGTCGCCCTGCTCGTCTTTACCTTGGTTGTGTTTGCGTTGTTCGGAGAGGCATTTCGCATGTTCCTCCTGGGCGAGGCGATCGGCTTCGTGGCCTTTATGGCCGCCTGCACAGTTCGCGTCGCCAAGGCGCTGCGAGATCCTCATGAGGTCGAAAGGTAAGTCGTGGAAATTTTTGAAAAGCTGCCTGATGAGATTAATCATCTGGTCAGCGAGTTCAGCTCCACCCCTGTCGTGGGCGATCTGAGCTGCGGCATCACGCAGTACTCGTTTTGGCTGATCGTCTCCACGATCGTGCTCCTGATCGTCCTGGCCGTGTTCAAGAAGAAGCAGACCCTGGTTCCCAAGGGCTTCTTCGTCAACGGTTTCGAGTACATCATCGAGTACGTCGAGAACGATATCGGCAAGGGCGTCGTGGGTGAGAACTGGAAGAAGCACTTCCCGTTCCTGTGCTCGCTTTTCCTGTTCATCCTGATCAATAACATGATCGGCCTGATCCCGGGAATGAAGCCCGGCACCGGCGCAATCGGCTCCACCGCTGCGCTCGCCATCTTCGCCTTCGTGTACTTCATCTACTACGGATGCAAGGCTCACGGCGTGATCGGCTACATCAAGAGCCTCGCCCCGCAGGGCGTGAGCTTCCCGATGAACGTGCTTGTGTGGGTCGTCGAGCTTTTCTCGACCTTCCTGCGCCTCATCACGCTCGCCGTCCGTCTGTTCTGCAACATGTTCGCAGGACACGTGGTCATGGGCTCGTTCGCCATCATGGCGAGCATGTTCATGCAGCCGCTGCTTCAGCAGGTTTCCGCGGCCCACGCCGTCGGCGCCCTGCCTTCGCTGGCCTGGCTTGCCATCCTCATCCTGATCTATGCGATCGAGCTTGTGGTCGGCGCCATCCAGGCTTACGTCTTCACGGTCCTTACCGCCGTGTATGTCTCCGAGGCAGAGGAGGTCGCGGAGGAGGAGTAGTCTTCCGTTCGCGCCTTAAAGGTAAGGCAATTCGTTAAACCGCCGGTGCCCGTACCCATGGAGCCCGGCAGTTATAAAAAGGTTATCCTGCGTGAAATAAGACACGCACGACAAAGGAGGAATCGTGGGAGTTATCGGTTACGGTCTCGGTGTTATCGGCGCTGGTCTTGCTATCGGCCTGTCTGCTCTGGGTGCTACGGGTGCTATGGCCCGTCAGCCTGAGGTCCAGGGCCGCGTGTTCACCGTCTTCATCATGGGCTCCGCCTTCGGCGAGGCTCTGGCTCTGATCGGCTTCGTTGTCGCGCTGATCGTTAAATAGCACGGAGCGTCAAGTATGAATCTTTCATCCCAGAAGAGCGCGATCGCACTCTCCGCGTCCGCGGCCGCGCTGCTCATGCCGGTTTCCGCGTTCGCCGAGGACGGCGCTGCCGGTGCGGACATCCTCATCCCTAAGATGGCGGAGTTCATCCCGGCGCTTATCGCCTTCCTGATTATCTGGATCGTGCTGGCCAAGGTCGCCCTGCCGGGCATCATGAAAACCATGGAGGAGCGCGGCAAGAAGATCGAGGAGAGCCTCGACGAGGCCGAGAAGACCAAGCAGGAGGCCATCGCCAAGCGCGCTGAGTCCGACTCGATCGTCACCGACGCCCGTCGTCAGGCTGCCGACATCGTTCTCGAGGCCCGTAAGGACGCCGAGTCCGAGCGCGCCCGTATCATCGAGGCTGCTCACAAGGAGGCCGAGGAGATCATCGCCAAGGCCCATACGACCGTCGAGGACGAGCGCAAGTCCATCTACGCCGGTGCCGCGAGCTCCATCGCCGACCTGTCCGTTGCCGTCGCCACCAAGATCGTGGGCGAGGCACTCGAGGACGAGTCCGAGCAGAAGAAGCTCATCGAGCGCTACATCCAGGAAGCAGGTAGCCTGAATGCCGACTAGCCGCTATCAGGACAAGGTACTCGAGACCTACGCGCGCTCCCTTTTGGAAGCCGCCAAGGCCGAGAACCATGTGTTCGAGGACCTCGAGATGATCGAGCGCCTGGCTAGCGCCAGCCCCGAGATTATCGCCGTGCTCGACACCATGTCCAAGCGCGACCAGCTCGACCTTCTTCCCAAGGTGGCAGCTGCCTTTAAGTATGTTGCCGAGGAAGACGAGGATGTAGTGGGCGTGACCGTCACCACGGCGATCCCGCTCGACGACGAGCTGCGTCAAACCATCACTAAGAAATGCGAGCAGGACTTCGGCCGCAAGGTATTCCTTATCGAGCAGGTCGACCCGTCTATCGTGGGCGGCCTGGTGCTCGAGGCCCGCGGCGAGCGTCGTGACATTTCCGTCAAGACGCAGCTGCGCGTCGCGCAGGAGACCCTCGCAAACTCTGCTAATTCGTACGGAGGTGAAGCCTAATGTCCGAAACCCTCAATGCCCAGGATATCGCCAAGAAACTGCAGGAGCAGCTCACGAGCCTCTCCGCGACGGTCGATACGCATGAGGTTTCAACGGTCGACGAGGTAGGCGACGGCATCGCGCGTGTCTCCGGCCTCAAGAGCGCCATGGCAGGCGAGCTTCTGGAGTTCAAGAGCTCCGATACCGGTGAGACCGTCTTCGGCCTTGCCCAGAACCTTGACCGTGACGAGGTCGGCGCCGTTCTGTTCGGTGCCGTCGACTCCATCAAGGAAGGCGACGAGTGCCGCACCACTGGCCGCATTATGGATATCCCCGTGAGCCGTGCCATGCTCGGCCGCGTCGTCAATCCGCTCGGCCAGCCCATCGACGGTCTGGGTGACATCGTCGCCACGCATCGTCGCCCCATCGAGTTCAAGGCCCCCGGTGTCATCGACCGTACCCCGGTGTGCGAGCCGGTTCAGACCGGCCTGTTGGCCATCGACTCCATGGTGCCTATCGGCCGTGGTCAGCGTGAGCTCATCATCGGCGACCGTAAGACCGGTAAGACCGCCATCGCCATCGACGCTATCCTCAATCAGCGCGGCAAGGGCATGGTCTGCATCTATGTCGCCATCGGCCAGAAGGCCTCCACGGTTGCCAACATCCGCGAGACCCTCGCTCAGCACGGTGCGCTCGACTACACCATCATCGTTTCGGCCACCGCTGCCGATTCCGCCCCTATGCAGTACATCGCGCCTATGGCCGGTGCCGCTATCGGCGAGTTCTTTATGTACAACGGCGAGGACGGCAAGCCTGCCAGCGAGACCAACCCCGGCGGTCACGTGCTCGTCATCTACGACGACCTGTCCAAGCAGGCCGTGGCCTACCGTCAGATGTCGCTGACGCTGCATCGTCCGCCCGGACGCGAGGCCTATCCTGGCGACATCTTCTACCTGCACTCTCGTCTGCTCGAGCGTGCCGTCAAGATGTCCAAGAAGAACGGTTACGGCTCCATGACGGCTCTGCCGATCATCGAGACCCAGGACGGCGACGTCTCGGCCTACATTCCGACCAACGTTATTTCCATTACCGATGGTCAGATCTACCTGCAGTCCGAGCTCTTCTTCCAGGGTCAGCGCCCGGCAGTCGACGTGGGTATCTCCGTGTCCCGCGTCGGTGGCGATGCACAGACCAAGGCCATGATGAAGCAGGTCGCCGGCAACCTCCGTCTGGACCTTGCTTCGTACCAGGAGCTCGCCGGCTTTACGCAGTTCGGCTCCGACCTCGACGAGGCCACGCAAAAGCAGCTTACCCACGGCGCTCGCATGACCGAGCTCCTGAAGCAGCCGCGTTATAAACCGTTTGAGGTTGGCGAGCAGATCGTTACGCTGTTTGCTGGCAACGAGGGCTTCCTGGATGACCTGGAGATCGCCGACGTGCTGCCTTTCCGTGCCGAGCTTATCGAGTATATGGACAATGGCTTTGGCTCGCTGCTCGACAAGGTTCGCGCCAAGAAGATCGACGACGACACCAAGGCCGAGCTCTTGCGTGTCATTGGTGACTTCAAGCAGCAGTTCATGGCCAAACACCATGCCGACACGACTGGATCAGAGGAGAACTAAGCCCTATGGCCAACCTTCGCGACATTAAGAAGCGAATCTCCTCGGTTACCACGACCAAGCAGATCACGCGCACGATGGAGATGGTCTCTACGGCCAAGATCCGTCGTGCCCTCGATCGCTCCAAGCAGGCCGAGCCCTATAAGGAGGCGCTGACCGACGTCATGCTGACGGTTGCCGGCGACGCCTCCTGCTCGGGCACCGATCCCATGCTGCAGAAGCATGAGAGCGTCAAGCATGGCCTGATTGTCGTCATTGCTTCGGACCGCGGCCTTGCCGGCGGTTTCAATACGACGGTGGAGCGCACGGCCGAAAAGCTCGCCGCTTCTTGGGCGAACGATGGCATCGAGTGCGAGATCATCGCGTGTGGGCGTAAGCCGGCCACGTATTTCCGTGACCGCGCAAATGTCATCATGCATTTTGAGGGCAATTCCTCCGAGCCCGATTTCAATCAGGCTCGCATGATCTCCTCTCATATCTGCGATGCGTATCGTGCCGGTGAGCTTGACCGTGTCGAGCTTGTCTACCACCACGCCAAGAACCGCGTGGATCAGGAACTTCGCGTCGAGCACTTGCTGCCGCTCGATCCCGAGATGATCGCTATGGCCCACGGTCCGCGTAAGAACGAGACCGACGCCCCTAAGCGCATCTCGTCCACGTTCGAGTTCGTGCCCTCTCCCGAGCATGTTCTCGGCAAGCTTGTACCGTCTTATATCCTGACGGTCATCTACCAGGCCCTGATCGATTCGGCGGCCGCCGAGCAGGGTGCGCGCCGCAAGGCCATGCACTCCGCGACGGAAAACGCCACCGCGATCATCTCGACCCTTACCCGCACGTATAGTCGCGTGCGCCAGGCTTCGATCACGACCGAGATCAACGAGATCGTCGGCGGAGCCTCAGCATTGGAGGAACAGTAATGGCTAATAACACCGTAAAGCTTGCGGTCGAGGAAGCCACCAAGAAGACGACTGCCGGTGATGGCCGCATCGTGCGTATCATCGGCCCTGTCGTCGACGTCAAGTTTGACGGCGCGGTGCCCCCGATCTACAACGCGCTCACGGTCGAGGCCGAGACCCCGATCGGTCACCTGAGCACGATCCTCGAGGTCGAGAGCCAGCTTCCGGGCGGCGTCGTCCGCACGGTCGCCATGTCCTCGACCGACGGCCTGCAGCGTGGTCTCATCGCCACCGATACCGGTGAGCCCATGAAGATGCCCGTTGGCCCCAAGACGCTCGGCCGCATTTGGAACGTCATGGGCAAGCCTGTCGACGGTAAGCCCATGCCCGAGGTGGAGGAGTTTTATCCCATCCACCATGCAGCGCCCCGCTTCGACGAGCTCACCACCAAGACCGAGATTTTCGAAACCGGCATCAAGGCCGTTGACCTGCTTGAGCCCTACATCCGTGGCGGCAAAACGGGTCTGTTCGGCGGCGCCGGCGTCGGCAAGACCGTTCTGATTCAGGAGCTCATCAACAACCTCGCCCAGGAGCACGGCGGCACCTCGGTGTTCACCGGTGTCGGCGAGCGTACTCGTGAGGGCACCGACCTGTTCCTCGAGATGAGCGAGTCTGGCGTAATCGACAAGACCTGCTTGGTCTATGGTCAGATGAACGAGCCGCCTGGAGCGCGTCTGCGCATCGGTCTGGCTGGCCTTACCACCGCTGAGTACTTCCGCGATCGCGGCCAGGACGTTCTGCTGTTCATCGACAACATCTTCCGCTTCTCCCAGGCCGGTTCCGAGGTTTCCGCACTGCTGGGTCGTATGCCGTCCGCCGTCGGTTACCAGCCTACGCTGGCTACCGAGATGGGCGACCTCCAGGAGCGCATTACCTCGACCAAGACGGGTTCCATTACCTCCGTCCAGGCTGTCTACGTCCCTGCAGACGACCTGACCGACCCGGCGCCTGCCACGACGTTTACGCACCTCGACGCCACTACGGTTCTTTCGCGTAGCATTTCGTCGCTCGGCCTGTTCCCGGCTATCGACCCGCTCGCGTCTTCCTCCGACGCTCTCGATCCCTCGATCGTCGGCGAGGAGCACTACCGTGTCGCCGTCAAGGTCCAGGAGCTCCTGCAGGAGTACTCCGACCTTCAGGACATCATCGCCATTCTGGGTATGGACGAGCTGTCCGAGGAGCAGCGCCTTACGGTCAACCGTGCCCGTAAGATCCAGCAGTTCCTCTCCCAGTCCTTCCACGTCGCCGAGAAGTTCACCGGCAACCCCGGTGTCTACGTCCGCGTCGAGGATACCGTCCGCTCCTTCGCCGAGATTGTCGACGGTAAGGCCGATGACCTGCCCGAGCAGGCATTCCGCTATGCTTCCACGATTGAGGACGTGCGCGAGCGCGCCCGCAAGATGGGGGAGAAGTAGGTTATGCGTATCCGCATCGTGTGCCCCATGAGCTGCGCCTATGAGGGCGACGCTGCGTTTGTGTCGATTCCGTCCACGGATGGCGAGTTTGGTGTTCTGCCTGCTCACTCCAGCGAAATCTGCACGATCGACCGCGGTTACGTTCGCGTTTCCGATAAGGCCATGGGCACTGTCGACCACACGTTTGCCGTGGCCGGCGGCTATGCCCAGGTTGCGGACGATGTCGTGACCGTTCTCGCCGAGCGCGCTTGCGATTTGGCGACCGTCGACGCCGACAAGGTTAAAGCTGATATTCAAGGTTTTGAAGAGAAGCTGGGTAATTTGTCGGAGGATGATGCACGCCGCGCCTACCTCTATAATGAAATCGCATGGTGTAAGCTCAAGCTTGCCCAATAGTCAGACGTTTTAGCGTTCGACCATTTGCGAACACATCATGCCCGGGATGGCTCAGCCACCCCGGGCATGCTTTTTGAAAGGGTAGACCTTGGATATTATCCGCGTTGAGGGTGGCCACGCCATCGGAGGTTCCGTGCCTGTTTCGGGTGCCAAGAACTCCGCGCTCAAACTTATGGCGGCAACGCTTCTGGCGCCGGGCAAGACGACGCTGCAGAACGTGCCTGATATTTCCGATGTCCACGTGATGGGCAAGGTGCTCAAGGGTATGGGCGCCACGATCGATGTTCTCGACGAGCACGCGCTCGAGATTGATACCTCTCAGGTCGATTCTTGGGAGGCCCCCTACGAGCTCGTTGCCAAGATGCGTGCTTCCACCGCCGTCATGGGACCCCTGCTGGGTCGCTTCCATCGCGCCAAAATTGCCATGCCGGGCGGCTGCAACCTGGGTGCTCGCAAGATCGATATGCACATTCTTGGTCTTGAGGCCCTGGGCGTTGAGTTCGATACCGCCCACGGTTACATCAACGCTAATGCGCCCCAAGGTCTGCGCGGTACCACCGTCACGCTCGAGTTCGCCAGCGTCGGTGCGACCGAGAACCTCATCATGGCCTCTGTGCGCGCACAGGGTACCACGGTTATCGACAATGCCGCCCGCGAGCCCGAGATCGTCGATCTCGCTAACATGCTCAACGAGATGGGCGCCAAGATTGTTGGCGCCGGTACGCCCGTCGTGACCATCGAGGGCGTGGAAGAGCTGCATCCTGTTACCCATCGCGTAGTGGGCGACCGCATCGAGGCCGGTACCTTTATCGTCGCCGGTGCGCTGATGGCCGACGATCGCGGTGTTGACGTCACGGGTTTTTGCCCCATTCACTTGGGCATGGTTCTCAAGAAGATGGAGCTTATGGGCATCGATTGCGAGCGTACCGACGACGGCGTCCATGTGAACCGTGCCGAGCGTATCAAGCCGGTCGATATCCAGACGCTTCCGTTCCCCGGTTTCCCGACCGACATGCAGGCGCAGATTATGGTGCTCTCCGCCCTTGCCGACGGCAGTTCCGTTATTACCGAAAACATCTTCGAGAATCGCTTTATGTTTGCCTCTGAGCTGGTGCGCATGGGTGCCGACATTCGTATCGAGAGCCATCATGCCATGATTCATGGCGTCAAGGGCTTCTCGGGTGCACAGGTTACCTCGCCCGATCTGCGTGGCGGAGCGGCCCTCGTCGTAGCGGGCTTGATCGCCGACGGGACGACCGAGGTTTCGGCCATCCATCACATCAAGCGCGGCTACGAGCAGTTTGTCGAAAAGCTGCAGGCGCTCGGCGCGCATGTCGAGCATGCTACCGTCCCCGATCCCGTCATCTACTAATACAGGTTGCCTATGTTTAATAAAAAGCCCCTCGCGGATACCACCGCCCGAAGACCCTCAACTGGTGCGCAGGCCAAGATCTACAGTCGCGATAACGTGGCTCGCTATTCCGAGCGCGCTCGTCAACGTCGTCGTAGCCACACGATTCGTCACGTCGCGCTCATTGTCGTGCTTGGCGTGCTGCTGAGTGCCACTACCGCTGCCGGCCTGTGGTTTGCCACCATTATGGGCAAGCTCGGCGATTCTAATGTCATTACCGACAATCTGCGTCGGGTTCTGGTTGACACCGATGAGGCAAAGGATCCGTTCTACGTGCTGCTTCTTGGCACCGACGGCCGTCCGGGCGAGGATACGTATCGTGCCGACTCGATTATCCTGGCACGCATCGACCCCACGCAAAAGCAGGCGACGCTCATTTCCGTTCCGCGCGACACCAAGGTCGAGTACAAGGGCGAGACCATGAAGATCAACGCCTGCCATACCGTTGGCGGCGCCGAGGCCATGGTCGAGGCGGTCAACGAGCTGTGCGGTGTTCAGATTTCCCACTATGCCGAGGTCAGCTTCGACGGTATGCAGGCGCTGATTGATTCGGTTGGCGGTATCGACATTAACGCAACCGATGATGTTGACGACCCCGAGCACCTGGATATTAAGATTACCGCTGGTCAGCAGCATATGGACGGCGCCACCGCCCTTACCTATGCCCGCTGCCGCTACACCTATGCCGACGGCGACTACACGCGCATGCGCCACCAGCGTCAGGTGCTTGGCGCCCTTGCCAACCAGATTCTCAATAACTTCGATGCCACGAAGATCTTTGGCCTGGTTAATTCGCTGTCCGATATGCTCGTGACCGATATGAGCGTTCAGGATATCGTGGCTACGGTCAATGCCATGCGCGGTATGGATGTCGACGGCATCTACTCGGCCAACCTGCCCTCGTATGCCGACGACAGCACCATGATCGACGGTGTGAGCTACGTCTTTGTCTACGAGGACGAGCTCAAGGAAATGATGGAGCGCGTCGATGCCGGCAAGGATCCCAAGGGTCCCAACACCATGGGTCTTTCCGACGGTTCCAGCTCTACGATCGGCGACCTGAACAACAACACGTCTGACGACTACGCAAACGGTACCGCAACCTCATCGGTCAGCTCTGACGATTCCGATGACTCAAGCGATTCGAGCGATTCGGACTACTACGAAGAGCCCACCGGCGACGGCAACGGCTACGAAGCCAACTACTAGAGTTACGCGGTTTTACCAAACCGCGTAACCAGTTGACGCTGCAAACCCGCCAGAGCGGCAATCTGCCTTTCAACTTCGGCGGCATGATCAAAAGATCAATGCCACCTCGTTTCAAGGCACCTTGCTCGCTCTGGCGGGTTTTCGCTCATATGACCCAATCCGCTGTCAAGAGCCACAATGGCCCCGCCGACCGCTTGCAATCGGTCGGCGGGGCCTGCCGTTAACCCGTCCCGGTCCGCCCCCGGCATGTCATCGACGCCTTCGGCTCAGTCTCATATCCGCGGATACCGTTCTGTCGGCCCGCACTCCATTCCTTCGGCGGGGTTCCCCAAGTCTGTCGAGGCGCATGCGGAGGGCTCCGCGCGCACAGCGAAATAGGGGGTATCCCCGAAGGCCGCCCGGCTCGCCGGGACGGGGGCTATGTCTATTCCGCGCCCTCCCGGCACATCATGCCGAGGGCCCAGAGCCACCTCACGAGCTCGGCCGCGGTGGCCGCGTTGGCCTTCGCCGCGGGCATGCCGCGGGCGAGCATCTCCTCGCGCCGCCGCAGGAGCCGCTCGGACCCCTTCCTCCCGTGCATCCTTATCTCGAGGGGCACGCCCGTGTCCCTTGGCATGAGCTTCGGCTGGTGCCGTGCCGCGGCGTAGCACCATGAACCCTCGACGGCCAGCTTCCTCACGAGCGCGTTGCCCGCGCCGCTGATGCCCCCGGGCCGCACGGAGTCGCCACTCGACCTCTGACTCGGCGCGAGGCCGAAATAGGCCGTGACCTGCCTTCCGGAACGGAACCTCGTGAAGTCGCCGACCTCGGCCGAGAAGGCTGCGGCCAGCGCGAAGGCGCAGCCCTTGATCGACTGGAGGGCGGCCACCTCCGCGGCGATCGGGCTGGCATCCACGGCGGCCCTGTACTCGGAGAGCAGGTCCGCCCGGGCCTCCGCCGCGGCCTCGACCTCGTTCCTCAGGGCGGCGAGCGTCCGAACCCCGCCATCGTCCTCCGGCCTGACCTTGTCGAGCCACCTCAGGAAGTCGTAGGTCCAGTACTTCCTCGGGTTGCCGGCGGGCGTGGCGCCGCCGTAGACGAACCCCCGCTTTGCGAGGAAGGCGAGCAGCCGCTGCTTGGCGGTCGCCAGGCGCGCGGTCGCCCCGTCGTAGGCGCCGGCGAGGTCCCTGATGCCTTCGACCTCGGGGGAGGGGACCCATACGGGGGAGATGTCGTGGGCGAGTATCGCCTTGGCCATCCTGGCGGCGTCGTTCCTGTCGTTCTTGGAGGCCGAGTCGGCGGCCGACCTGGGGATCTTCGAGACCGCGGCGACGACGCACTCGACGCCGAGCCCGGCGAGCTCCCTTTGCGGGGCGAAGCCGAGGTAGCCGCTCTCGTAGGCCGCGAGCGAAGGTCCCGGGAACCCATCCATCCACCCGGCGATCTCGCCCCAGGGGTTGCCGGGGAACCTCCTCGTCACGGCCTCGCCGGTGTCCGCGTCGAGGGCGCAGACGGTGGTCGACCTCAGGTGGACGTCCATCCCGAACGCGGTAGAATACTTTGGCATGGGAGCCTCCCAACCTCGTTGCGGCGCGGCTGCGCCTATGGCACTTCGACATCATTGTCGCAGCCCCGACCCGCGGTCACGAGCGGGGGCTCCT
>UQZC01000020.1 GCA_900545505.1 uncultured Collinsella sp. | reverse complement strand
CCCCCAAGGGCCAGCGCGAGCGCTCACAGGCTGCTCGCCCGCAGCGCGAGCGTAGCCGCGATAACGTCCAGGTTCCCAAGGGCGAGTTTATCGAAGGTCGCCGTGCTGCCGCCGAGGCGCTGCGTACCGGCTTTCCCGTCAAGTGCGCGCTCATTGCCGAGGGCGGGGAGCGCGATGCCGCCTTGTCGCACCTGGTCGACGATCTCAACGCCGCGGGTGTCCGCATTAAGTACGTGCCGCGCGCACAGCTCGACGCACTGTCGAGCCATGGCGCTCATCAGGGCATCGCGCTCGAGGTTGGCAACTTCCCCTATGCTGATGTCGCCGATATTCTCGACCGCGCAGGCGACGGTCCGGCGCTTGTCGTCGTGCTCGACCATGTGACCGACGACGGCAACTTTGGCGCCATTGTGCGCTCCGCCGAGGTCGTGGGCGCGGCCGGCGTCGTCATCGCCAACAAGCGTGCCGCCGGCGTGACCGTGGGCAGCTACAAGACCTCGGCCGGTGCTGTCATGCATCTGCCTATCGCGCAGGTTCCCAATATTGCCCGTGCACTCGATGACCTCAAGGCCGCTGGTTTTTGGGTGGGCGGTGCTTCCGAGCACGCCGAGGGCAGTTGCTGGGATGCTCCCTTCGAAGGTCGCGTGGCGCTCGTCATGGGCTCCGAGGGCGACGGCATCTCGCGCCTGGTACTCGAGAAATGCGACTTTTTGACCAAGCTTCCCCAGCGCGGCATGACCGAGAGCCTCAATGTTGCCCAGGCGACCACGGCGTTGTGCTTTGAGTGGTTGCGCCGCAACGCCGGCGAGCTCATGGGGGAGGAGTAGCGCATGTCCAAAAAGAACCGTGCCAAGTCCAAGGCCAAGCGCTTTGGCGAGGGCTCGGCCAAGCCGATTGTTTCGGCCGCGACCTACGGCGTGGGCGGCAATGCGTTTGCGCAGGCTATCGCCGACCCAGTCTCGACGGTGCATTCCAACAAGCCCGAGCTGCTGGTGGTCGACGGCTACAACGTGATCCACTGCACGCCGCGCTACGAAAAGCTCGTGTACGACCATTCCGACGATCCTTATTCCAGCGACGTTCACGATATGGCGCGCACCGCCCTCATCAACGACGTCGCCGCCTTTGCCCAGGGCCGCTACGAGGCCGTGATCGTGTTCGACGGCGCGGGCAATATCTCCAACGAGCGCCCCAACCTGCCGGCCCGCGGCGTGCGCATCGAGTTTTCGCCGACGGGTGTTTCGGCCGATACCGTGGTGCAAAAGCTCTGCATTGAGGCACGCGAGGAAGGCCGCGCGTGCTCCGTGGTATCGAGCGACGGTACGATCCAGGCTGTCGTCATGGGTAAGGGTGTTACGCGCATCTCGAGCCGCATGCTGGTGGACGAGATCAAACAGATCGATAACGACGTTCACGAGGCAGAGGAAGCTCCGCAGATCAAGATGACTCTGGGCAGTCGCCTGAGCCCCGATGCCCTGGCCAAGCTCAAGGCGTTGCGCGGACGGTAGGGGAGTTGGCGGGGCAATGCTGCCTTGCTAACTCCATTCAGCGATGTCGATCATTCTTTCGAGGCGCCACGTTAGCGCCTCTTTTAGATAAGGCAGTCTCGCTGCTAGGGCATCGTTTTTAGACAGAATCTCGATCGCCTCGTCGACAAAGCCCTCGAGTTTGTCGCCGTCAAACCAGCCCATGTCCTCGACGAGCAACATTTGTTTGGCGGGACTTGAATGAAATTGTGCGCTGGTAAAACTGTGCTCTCCCGCCCTAAGCTCCTCTAGCGATATGTTGCACCAGAGTGATGAGCCCGAATCGAAGATGGGGGCAGGTCTGCAGGCTTGCGTGTTGACGTTTCGCACAAGGCCAAAGTTACGCCAATGGCGGTCATAGTTGGCGATGATGTCGTCGCATACGATCATGCGGTCAAGGGCATCCTTGACGCCTGTCACCCCGAGCTCCTCGCAGTTTGCTACATATCGCTCGTAGTCGGTTAGCCGTTCATCTGCGTTCGCGTACTGGTTTACATAGAACGCAGGGACATACTCTTCTTCATCAGTTAAGAAGACATCGCATATGCTCAGGGCGGAAGTGCCCGTGCCCTCGAGCGAGTAAGGCACATAATCGCAGGCGTTTAGGATGCGACGGTGAAGTGCAGTCGCCACCAGCTCGTTATAAGGTTCCTGGTTCAGGTGCGCTCCTGCCTTATGCAGAATTCGACGCTCGCCCTCGCACGTCCAGTACTTTTGAAGATTGCCGTCCGAGGTGTTATCGGGCTTTGCGGCAGCCGCTTTTCCCTCTGGGGCAAAGGGTGCAATGGACAGCGAGACGTCATCAAAGGCGTTATTGAAGAAGTTGATATCCTCCCAGGTGAGACCGGAACCCTGGGGTCTAATCCAATACTGGTCGGATAGGGAGAGGCCGAGATTTCGCTGGACGAGTTCATCGGGAACATCGACTGCGGCTTCTGCAAGCAGGGAGGCAAGCCCAATGCGTGCGAGCGGGATACCGCGGCCGCGCCACCAGATGCGGAAGGAGTCGAGCGATATGGGGCTATTAGGGCCAAATACTCCAATAGGGGCGTGGGCGTAATCGATGTCGGCACCGATGTGGGTAAAGTCTTTTCGCGATGTGCTGTAGACCAGCTGAGCGACCTCGTGCGTGCGATTCATGAGGGTGAACGCGATCTCGCTCTTACCGTGGCCGCGGCGGGGACGTCCCCCCGTTTTGGTCACGGAGCGGAGTCGCGTGTCGACGCTGTCTTTGTCGATGAGCCATACACCAGAAGCCTTGCGGGCCTCAAGTGCTCCGTTTTTTATGAGCTCCTGCACCCTGCGCGGAGTGATGCCGAGCAGCTCGGCGGCTTCCTTGGTAGTAAGCATCGCGAAACCCTTCGTCAAAACGAATAGTTTTATATAGCCAATTGTAATTAAAACTATTCGTTCTGGCGAATGGTTTTAAGATGTGGTCGGTCGAAGGGTCTGTTGCGCCTCGTCCGCAATTCCTTTATTCTTAATTGGCTTCGCGCGAAAGCGCCAAGTGTGCCAGTGTGGCGCAACGGTAGCGCAACTGATTTGTAATCAGTGGGTTGCAGGTTCGATTCCTGTCACTGGCTCCATGAGAGTTTCGGGCTCTGTCTCCAATTGGGACAGGGCCCGTTTCTATTTAGGTGGCGCGCCATCAGGTTAGCGCCCATCCCGTTTTTGGTTTGTCTCGTCCTCCAGTTTGTCTAAATCTGTAACACCAAGACCGAAATTTGGCATCTAACTGTTACAGATTGAGATGAAACTTAGGGTGTTTTAGGAATATCTTGATCTGTAACATGTAGAAGCGGAATAGGCCTCTTGCTGTTACAGATCGAGACAAGGGCGGGTGTGGACCTGGATGTTCTGCTCGAGCGTGGATTTCTGGACACGCGAGCGAAGAAAATCTTCCGACCGGAGAACGAGCGTGGATAATTAACTTGGATAGGGAGCTAAGGTAAACACCGATTGTCTATCGAAGGCTTTAGAAACAACGACCCCGATTTCATTGTGGAATCGGGGTCGTTTGTGCCTGAGGAATCCGAATGGATTAATCGAGCTCCTAAGGGACTTCTTGGGTTCTTGCTAATGGTCTGCCGAGGATGTCCCCAATGCAAGCAGCGGGCATCTACTCAATATAGTTGGGATTCTTCTTGATGATCACGCGTGCAGCGATGAACGAGACGACGATGGCGATGACGGCGACAACGCATGCCAGTACGAAGTTGCCCATGGATTCATCGGGAGCGATAAAGATCAGCGCAGAAAGAAGACCGGGGCATGCTCCCGCAACATACTCCTTCAGGACGAAGATACCTGCAGGGAGTCCCGCGCAGAGGGCGCCGATTGCCGTGCCGACAAGCAGGCGGGGACGCTCGATGAGGCAGCCGTAAAATGCGGGCTCAGTTACGCCACAGAGTGCGGTGACGGCAACCGTGGTGACCATACCTCTCTTCTCCTTGTTGCTTTTCATTGCAGTTGCCAAGGCGAGACTCGTGCCGCCAATGCAGAGGTTTGAGATGAAGCCAAAGATGATGGGCGCCCAGCCGAGCTGCGCCAAGCTCGTAACTTCGATCGCGATGTAGGCCTTATCAAGACCGAGCATGACAAAATAGGGGTTAAGGGCTGCAAGGACTGGAGTAGCGATAAATGCCACGTTATCCATGAGCCACGTGGCGGCATCACTCAGCGCGTAGCCCATCATGCTGCCGGCGGGGCCGAGGATAATCAGCTCAACAGGCACGACGATGAACATGGTGAGCAGCGGCTTCAAGAACAGTTTGGTAATGTCGGGGATGATTTTCTGAAGACCGCGATCAACAAAGTACATGAACACAACGCCCAGTACGATTGGCACCACCGTGCTCGAGTAGTCATTCGTCGGGATGGGGATGCCAAGAAAGTCGAGACCCTCAGCACCGCTAATAGACGAGCTAATCATGATTGCGCCCAGCAGTGCGCCCATGATAGGCTGCATCTTCATGACGGCGGCGAGCTGATAGCCGAGGTAAACGGGCAGGAAGCTAAATGAGGCGCTGAAGATCGCCAGCAGAACCTGGGCGGTTCCGCTATCGGTGTTCAATCCACAATAATTGACCAGGAGATTCTTGATCGAAAGAATGAGTCCGCCAACGATGAGCGCCGGGACGATGGGCATGAATACCTGTGCAGAGACGTTCCCGAATTTCTCAATCAAGCCCATGGCGGTGTTACCGCTTTTAATGCCTTCTGCAAGGTCTTTGGCGGTTTGGGCATCGTCGGCAACCGTGCCACCGCCGACTTCGATTCCCGCGAAGTCGAGGAAGTCGTTGTAAGCCTCGGTGACGTTGGGGCCGATGATCACCTGAAGCTGGCCACCGCTGACTACTGCCCCGAGCGCCTGGTCGGCCGATTTGGCGAGCTGGAGATCGATGATCGAGGTGTCTCGTGCGTCGATGCGAAGGCGCGTCGCACAATGAGTTACCGATGTAATGTTCTCTTTGCCGCCAACAGCCTTTAGGACTGTTTCGGACATTGCCTGATACTTCATCTCTTTCTCCTAACCTTCCTGCTCCTGATACTTCGAGATAAGGTCTCGGTACCAATACCAGCTCTTTTTGGGGGTGCGCTCCAGATTGTTCTCGAAGTCGATATGGACAAGTCCGTATCGTTTTTCGTAGCCGTTGATCCAGCTATACAGATCCATCGTCGACCAGAGGTAGTAGCCCTCAACGCGCGCGCCGTCGCGCTTAGCCCTCATCATGTGCTCGATGAACTGGCCCAGAAGCTCGATGCGGTCATCATCGTGGATCATTCCGTCTGCGTCTGGTTGCTCATAGGCGCCATGTCCGTTTTCCGTAATAAAGATGCGGGGCGCGTCATAGCGCTCGTGGACATCCATGATGGTTGAATACATGCAACTTGGGAGTATTTCGCGGCCCCATTTATTGCGGGGAACATTGCTGTCGCGGGCGCTTTCAAACAAGGGCGCAATGCATTTTCCTTCGACCTTTTTGCTCGAACCGCCCTTATTGTTCGCCGAAACGGCAAGCTCTCCACCGTGCCAGTCGGTTACATACTCTCGGCAATACACGTTGAGTCCAATAAAATCGACTTTACCGTCTCTGAATTCTTCTACGTCATTTGGGGATCGATAGAGCGAGACGCCAAGTTTTTCAAGGATTTCGTCCATTTCTGGCGGCAGTTGACCCTGAAGTGCTGGTGCCAGAATCATGCGATTGGCGAAAAAGTCTGCGTATCGAAATACGTCATCGGGGTGCTCGGTTGCCGGGTCGAGTTCGACAACGCCGCCATCGTGGACGGCGCCGATGATGCCGTCGTAGCCCATTTGACGATATGCTCGGACTGCGAGTGCGCTTGCGCGCATCAGGTTGTACTGAAACTGCATGTACGACTGAACGTCGAGCGATCGATTGGGGGGATAGTTGCCCAACATGTTTACGCAGTAGCTGTAGAAATGCGGCTCGTTAACGGTAGCCCAGATTTTTACGCGGTCTCCAAAGCGCTCAAAGCAAATCTTGGCGTATTTGCAGAACCACTCTGCCATATCGTTGTTCAGCCATCCGCCTTTGCAAGCAAGCGTGAATGGCAGATCGTAATGGAACAGCGTAACGTTGGGCTCTATGCCATTTTCGAGGCAGCAATCAATGACCCGATTATAAAAATCGATACCCTTTTCATTCACTTCGCCGATACCCGTGGGGATGATTCGACTCCATGAAAGAGAGAAGCGATAGGTGTTTTGTCCGCCTTCTTTCATCATGCGGATATCTTCTTCATAGCGATGGTAGAAGTCGCAAGATACATCACCGTCAACATGGTTGATGTTCTTATTGCTTGTGTGGTTAAAGAAATCCCACTCGCCAAGGCCTTTGCCGTCTTCGTTCCAGGCACCCTCGCACTGATAAGACGCCGTGGCGGAACCCCAGAGAAACGGGATGTTGTTCACGTTGCCCATGAATCCCCTTTCCATCATTCAACACGGTGGATACGTGTGGCGGAATTACGATCAAGATGACGTCAACTGATTTGAATCATAGGAGAACGACCAAAGCTGTTTGATTCAATAAATGAACTATGATTTCGAGGAGAGCGGAAAGAGGGATCACGTGAATATCAATGACTTCGATGTGCTCAATCGCATTAGCTCCATCATCAACAGCGAGTTTGGGTCAAACGATGCCGCCATCGCTCGATATCTCATCGCTCACATTAGGCGTTCGAGCGAAATCAATGTTGCCGCAATAACCCGCGATGCATTCGTGACCCGTTCCGCTGTTCGTCGTTTCTGCAATCGATTGGGCTACCAGTCTCTTAGCGATTTGAAAGAATCATTTACTCAATCAGTCTTTCCAAGCGACTTAAGCCATCGAGAGGAGGAATTTGGCTACGAGGAGTACAGGGCAGAGCTCGACGTTCGCATGATCGAGATGTTCGCTGAGGTTGAAAGCGGCGTGTCCGATATCGCTATTAAGCACCTTGCCGACGAAATTGATGGCCATAAAAACGTTGAAATCTGGTGCACCAATAATGTGAGCGCCAATCTCGTACGATTTCAGCAGGAAATGTTTTATGCGGGCAAGATAGTTCGCATAGTTGCTGGGGCTAACGTCGCGGAATTGAAAAACATGGGAGACGCTTCGCAGTCATTGATAATTCTCGTATCGGTCTCCGGGCTATTTGCGTCCCAGGCGCGTGAGTATCTTGATTGCCGTTCGGGCAGGAAGATTCTAATTACTGCGTTTAGCAACGATGACAAATCGAGGTCTTTTGACCGTGTATATCGTCTTGGTAATGCGGGAAACGGAATTGACCGACTCGGCGTTTATTCGAAATACGCCATGACCTATTTCTTCGACTTGCTATCGTCGTGTTACTTGAGTCGCTACCCCTGCACCAAGGGGGAGCCGCTCTATGGGTCTACTTTGGTCTGGCCCGAGCAGTAGCGGCTTTACAGTTCTCTCGCCTGGAGAATGAACGTGGATAATCTGCCACTTTGGACTTGATGGCACGGCAAAGTGAGAGAATATCCACGCTCGATTTTGCTGGGAAGAGCAATCTTCTGTCTGGGAAGCCCCGATCTAGACCTATATATAGGTGCAAATAAGCCGTTATCGAAGTTCGATCCTGAAGGTGTACTCCACTACACCAAAGTGTTACCTTGGGAAACGTCACCTCAGTATCCAAAACCACTGTCCTTCATATCCAAACTCAATAAAACCGCAGGTCACGGCTATATAGATACGCCCGGCACCGTGTATCTAGAGGTTTTCGTTGACAGCCCCCAAGGTTGCATCGTATTATCTTTTTCGTTCGCGGGGGCGGCGGTCCAAAAGACCAAAGGACCTGCGGATACTTGAACGATTGGGAGTTTGCCCGAGTGGTTAATGGGGACGGGCTGTAAACCCGTTGGCTCTGCCTACATAGGTTCGAATCCTATAGCTCCCACCCGTCAAGTGCCTGTATAGCTCAGTCGGTAGAGCACTTCGTTGGTAACGAAGAGGTCACCAGTTCAAGTCTGGTTGCAGGCTCCATCCGGCGGTGTAGCTCAGTTGGTTAGAGCACACGGTTCATACCCGTGGCGTCACTGGTTCGAATCCAGTCACCGCTACCATAGGTAACACGGTGGCTTCTCAATAGTATGTTGAGAGGCCACTATGGTATAAAGGCAAAGTCCCGTCCGGGGACGACCTGTTTAGAGGAGGGCTTTATGGCCAAAGAGAAGTTTGAGCGCACTAAGCCGCATGTTAACATCGGCACCATTGGTCACGTCGACCACGGCAAGACCACGCTGACCGCTGCCATCACCAAGGTTCTCTCCGAGACCGAGGGCTGCAAGGCTGACTTCACTGCGTTCGAGAACATCGACAAGGCTCCCGAGGAGCGCGAGCGCGGCATTACGATTTCCGTCTCCCACGTTGAGTACGAGACCGCTGCCCGTCACTACGCTCACGTTGACTGCCCGGGCCATGCTGACTACGTCAAGAACATGATCTCCGGTGCTGCTCAGATGGACGGCGCTATCCTGGTCATCGCCGCTACCGACGGCCCCATGGCTCAGACTCGCGAGCACATCCTGCTCGCCCGTCAGGTCGGCGTTCCCTACATCGTCGTCTTCTTGAACAAGTGCGACATGGTCGACGATGACGAGCTCATCGACCTCGTCGAGATGGAGACCCGTGAGCTCCTCTCCGAGTACGATTTCCCCGGCGACGACATCCCCGTCATCCGTGGTTCCGCTCTGGGCGCTCTCGAGGGCGACGCCAAGTGGATGGACGCTATCCGCGAGCTCATGAAGGCCGTCGACGAGTACATCCCGACGCCTGCTCGTAACAACGACCTCCCCTTCCTGATGGCCGTTGAGGACGTTATGACCATCTCTGGCCGTGGTACCGTTGCTACCGGCCGTGTCGAGCGCGGTGAGCTCAAGCTCAACGAGCCCGTCGAGATCGTCGGCATCAAGGATACCCAGAACACCGTCGTTACCGGTATCGAGATGTTCCGTAAGTCCATGGACTTCTGCGAGGCTGGCGACAACGTCGGTCTGCTGCTCCGCGGCATCAAGCGCGAGGACATCGAGCGCGGCCAGGTTCTCTGCAAGCCCGGTTCGGTTACCCCGCACACCAAGTTCACCGGTGAGATCTACGTTCTGACCAAGGAGGAGGGCGGCCGTCACACCCCGTTCTTCGATGGTTATCGTCCTCAGTTCTACTTCCGTACCACCGACGTTACCGGTACGGTCAAGCTCCCCGAGGGCACCGAGATGGCTATGCCTGGTGACCACATCACCATCGAGGGCGACCTCATCCACCCGATCGCCATGGAGGAGGGCCTGCGCTTCGCTATCCGCGAGGGTGGCCACACCGTCGGTTCGGGCATCGTCTCCACGATCATTGAGTAAATTAGCTCTTTGATATAGCTGACTTAGAGAACCCGGCACTTATATGGGTGCCGGGTTCTTTTCTGCAATGGATATTGAGCCGTTGCTGGTGTCGAGAGGATCGATAATGGTCCTGGATGCACCGTCGATTAGCTCTCGATGGCTTCATTGATGTGTTCCAAATATGAATGGATCCACCGAGAACCAATTGACTCGAGGTTTTCATTGACAGCACTTACGTGGAGCTGATAAAGTAACAACTCGTGCCCGTACGGGGCGGAAATGAAAGGTTCAGGATACATGCGTACTCTAGTTACTCTTGCGTGCACTGAGTGCAAGCGCCGCAACTATACGACCACCAAGAACAAGTCGACCATGCCTGATCGTATGGAGATCAAGAAGTATTGCCCCTGGTGCCGTCACCACACGCTGCACAAAGAGACTCGCTAGTCTCTAGTCACATACGCCAGTAGTTCAATTGGTAGAGCATCGGTCTCCAAAACCGAGTGTTGAGGGTTCGAGTCCTTCCTGGCGTGCCAGTCATTATTCCGTAAGCTCCCACTTGGGGGCTTACGGTTTACTCATGTATAAGCGCATTGCGCGGAGGTAACCCAAATGGCCAACAAGAAGAACAAGAAGAAGGCTCAGCAGCCGGCACCTGCCAACAGCGCTGCCGCCAACTCCAAGGTTGAGGCCAAGAAGGCCGTTGCCAAGAAGAACGAGAAGGCTGCGAAGTCCAAGAAGAACGAGAAGCCTGGTTTCTTCGCCCGCACCAAGAAGTATTTCGCTTCGGTCAAGTCCGAGATGAAGCGTGTCACGTGGCCCGATAAGAAGGAGCTCGTGAACTACTCGGTCGTCGTTTGCGCTTCTCTGATCGTCGTCGGCGTCGTCATCGCTCTGCTCGATGCTGGCTTTGGCGAGGCTCTTGCTCTGTTCTCTGGATTGAGGGGCTAAACCATGTCTAAGCGTTGGTACGTCGTTCACACTTACTCCGGATACGAGAACCGCGTAAAGTCCGATCTCGAGCATCGTATCGAGACCATGGGCATGCAGGACCGTATCTTTGATATCGAGATTCCTATGGAGCGCGTCACCGAGATTAAAGAGGGTGGCAAGCGCGAGACCAAGGATTCCAAGATCTTCCCGGGTTATGTCTTGGTCCGCATGGAGATGGATGACGATGCTTGGACGTGTGTTCGCAACACGCCCGGCGTCACCGGTTTCCTGGGCGGCAACGGTAAGCCCGCACCGCTTTCCCGCGATGAGTACAATAAGATGACTCGTCGTCCCGGTAAGGGCGATTCGCCCAAGCGCACCTCGGTTGATATTCAGGTCGGCACGTCCGTCCGCGTCACCGATGGCCCGCTTACCGACTTTGATGGCAAGGTCTCCGAGGTTAACACCGAGGCTGGTAAGCTCAAGGTCACGCTGATGATCTTTGGCCGCGAGACGCCGGTCGAGCTCGACTTTAACCAGGTCGCTGTCATCGCTTAATTTTTCGTCCGTTCGCGCGAGCGTGCTTCTTCTGTGACTGCTCATCTCAGGAGTGCTTCTAACACGTGCGTGCTTACGATATAGCAAGTACTTCACACTCGTGATTCGAAAGGAATGACCATGGCTGAGAAGAAGGTTGCCAACGTCATTAAGCTCCAGATTCCTGCTGGTGCAGCTAACCCCGCTCCTCCCGTCGGCCCCGCCCTGGGCGCTGCTGGCGTGAACATCATGCAGTTCTGCCAGGCCTTTAACGCCGAGACGCAGGACAAGAAGGGCGACATTATCCCCGTTGAGATCTCTGTCTACGAGGATAAGTCCTTCTCCTTCATCACCAAGACCCCGCCGGCGGCTCACCTCATCAAGAAGGAGCTGAACCTCAAGTCTGGTTCCGCTAAGCCCCAGGCCGACAAGGTTGGTCAGCTCTCCCAGGAGCAGCTCACCAAGATCGCCGAGATCAAGATGCCGGACCTCAATGCCAACGACATTGACGCCGCCAAGAAGATCATCGCCGGTACCGCCCGTTCCATGGGCGTCACCATCGCTGAGTAGCGATTTCTTATGGTAACGACGGGTGCTCCGAGCGGGGCGCCCGTTAAATGTGTGCAATAGGGCACACGATACGATGTGGGAGGGCTCACGCCCGTTTAACCACAGGAGGTAATGCACATGGCTAAGCATGGTAAGAGCTATAACGCCGCTGCCGAGAAGATCGACCGCGCCACGCTCTACACCCCCCTTCAGGCTGCCAAGCTCATCAAGGAGCTCGACACCGCCAAGTTCGACGAGACCGTCGAGGCCCACTTCCGTCTGGGCATCGATACTCGTAAGGCCGACCAGAACATCCGTGGTTCCATCTCCCTGCCCCACGGCACCGGCAAGACCGTTCGTGTTGCCGTCTTCGCCGAGGGCGAGAAGGCCCGCGAGGCTGAAGCTGCCGGCGCCGACATCATCGGTTCCGACGAGCTCGTCGCCCAGATCCAGAAGGGCGAGATCAACTTCGACGCCGCTATCGCTACGCCGAACATGATGGCCAAGGTTGGCCGCATCGGTAAGATCCTTGGTCCCCGTGGCCTCATGCCGAACCCCAAGCTCGGCACCGTGACCATGGACGT
Source organism: uncultured Collinsella sp. (assembly GCA_900545505.1). GTDB lineage: Bacteria > Actinomycetota > Coriobacteriia > Coriobacteriales > Coriobacteriaceae > Collinsella. The sequence goes on along the minus strand of UQZC01000020.1, from coordinate 1,806 downwards.
CGCCAAGATGGTCTCTGAGCTCAAGGCTGGCCGCGTTGAGTACCGCGCCGACCGCTACGGCATCTGCCACGTGCCCCTGGGCAAGAAGTCCTTCTCTGAGCAGCAGCTCGTCGAGAACTACGCTGCCCTGTACACCGAGATCCTGCGCGTCAAGCCCTCTTCTGCTAAGGGCAAGTACGTCAAGTCCATCTCCGTGTCTTCCACCATGGGCCCTGGCGTCAAGGTCGATCCCGCTGTCCAGCGTGACTTCCTGGCTGAGTAACTGCTAGTTACTGCCTGAGCAAAGCAAGCATTGCTAAAGAAACCCGGTTCTGCCTTGTGCAGGACCGGGTTTCTTGCTATCGCATCAAAACCACCTCAAAGGGGACAGCGTCCCCTTTGAGGTGGTTACCAGGGTGTTCTAGCGGTTGAGGACTCAATGGCTTCGTGGCGCTTGAGCTCGCGGCGCATGGTTTGCGAGTTGAGCCAGGCTGCCTGCCAGCCACGGATGGGGTAGCGCGTCTGGTCGAGCTCAAACTGCGTATAGCCGCAGGCGTTGATGATCGTCGTTCCACACACATGCTGCCGCTCGCGCTGAAAATCGTAACCGTAGCTTTGGTGTACATGCCCATGTACCATGTAGTCGGCTCCCCAGGACTCAAGCGCCGTGTTAAAGCACTCAAACCCTCGATGCGGTAGATCGTCCAGATCACCCATACCGGCGGCGGGCGCATGGGTAAGCAGAATGTCGCACCCGCCGACCATCCTAACCTTACGCGACAGCTTACGCATACGCTTGGACATCTCGCGTTCGGTGTACATGTTGGCGCCGTCGCGATAACGCATGGACCCGCCAAGGCCCGCAATGCGAATCCCTCGGTACGTGTACACGCTGTCTTCTACGCAGATACATCCGCCCGGTGCATGACGTGCGTAGCGGTCATCGTGATTGCCACGCACGTAGATGAGCGGTTTGTTGATGACCGTAACCAAAAACTCAAGATAGTCCGGGTCCAGATCGCCGGCGGACAAAATCAGGTCGACGCCCTCAAAGCGTTCCTTGCGAAAGCACTCCCAAAGGCATCGTTCTTCGGTATCGGCTATGGCAAGGATTTTCATAGGGCAGGGACTTTCGGCTCATCGTCGAGCTGCGGAATGGTGCCTACCACGTTGTCCGCCAGCCAATTCATCTCGACAATCTGCGTGCTCGGCAGCGGAGGGAAGCCTTCGATCTGTACCACGCCGTTCTGGCTGTGGAGCTCGCCGCCAAAGGGGTTGATGGATCCCACAACAATGCCGTTGCGGAGCAACTGCACGAGTTTGCGCGTTTGGTAGGGTAGGCCCGGAGCGTAACGGATGTCGATAACGCCGGAGCTCATGCCATACCAGTAGTTGACAGCGCGCACTTGGTTGTCGTCGCTGGTCTCGTCCCACGTGCCGTGAAGAAGGCTGCGAACGATGAACTCGTAGTAACGGCCCCAGTTCCATACGGGCATGGCGATGCCGGTGACTTTGCCGTCGACCAAGCGGTGAAGCCCGTAGGCCGTTGGGTCTTCGAGCGACTTTGACATGTCAGCGCCGGTCATGACGCTTACGCCTTCGCGGCACATGGCTTCGGCAAGACCACCGGCGGGAACATCGCCCCAGGTGAGGATGACCTGCGCGCGCGGGTCGAGCAGCGAGGCGCCAATCGCAAAGGCGTTGATCTCGCTGAGTGCGCCCGAGGCGAAGACCGACGCGTGGTAACCGATGCGGTGGTTGTCCGCCATGCTGGCCGCAAGGGCGCCCAGCAGAAACTTGGCCTCGTACATCTTGCCAAAGTACGAA
>UQZC01000019.1 GCA_900545505.1 uncultured Collinsella sp. | reverse complement strand
GGCCGCTGCGGTCCTGCCGAAGTCAATCTGCTTTGCGAAGTTGCAGCCCAAGGGCGCTACATCGGCGAGGTGGGACTCGACTTTTCCACTCGTTTTGCCGGAAGCGAGCCGCTGCAAATACAGGCACTTGACCGGCTCTGCGATACGCTCGTGCAGCATCCTCTTACCGGACGCGTGATATCAATTCATGCCGTTCGTTCGGCAGGAGCCGTACTGGACGTCCTCGAATCGCATGGACTACTCATCCCAAACTCCGACTCCCCCGCTATCATCTTCCACTGGTTTAGCGGTACTTCGGACGAGCTTGTCCGCGCGCGCGATGCAGGCTGCTATTTTTCCGTCAACGAACGCATGCTCGCGTCTAAACGAGGACGCGAATACGCACGACAGATTCCACTCGATCGTTTACTGCTCGAAACCGATGCGCCGGCGGAGGCAAACACAGAAACAAGCGCGCAGTCGCTCATCGGATCGCTCGCAAGGACCTCGATGCGCATTGCCTCACTCAAAAACTGTGACGCAAAGCGCATCGAGTCGGTAGTTTTAGCAAATGCGCGCTCTGTTTTTGACCTTCACTAACCCCTGTGGGCAAAAATGCCAAGGGACATGCGAATCGCACAACGCAGTCCCTATTGGTAGGCAGTACAATTCGGCAGCATTACACCAATTCGTGCATGAGATCACGGTTGCGTGCATACAATTCGTCAAAGATATGACGACGCGACGCATATAACTCGTGGGCAGCCATATCGGGCTCGATTGTTTGCGCAACGCCAAGGACTTGGGCGAGCTCATCCCATGATGCATAGGCGCCACCTGCGAGAGCTGCCATGATGGCATCACCGAAGCATGCGCCCACCGTAACCTTGGCAACCGAGACCTCGCGCCCGCATACGTCGGCGATAGCCTGCATCCAAACTGGATTCTTGGTTCCACCTCCGACAAGCATAATGCGCCCAATTGGCAGTCCATGCTCTCGCTCGATAATGTCGACATGGGATGCAACGGTATACGCGACGCCTTCCAAGGCGGCGCGAACCATATGGGCTCGCGTATGCCTTCCGGTCAGGCCAAAGAAGACGCCACGCGCCTCGGGATCGTTGAGCGGAGTACGCTCCCCCGCAAAGTACGGCAGACACAGGAGCCCATCGGCACCCGGCGCCACGTCGGCGGCATCATGCGCCATAACCGAATAGGCATCGGGACCACCGTGGCCCTCGGCCTCCACGGCGTCGCGATACAGCTCTTGGCGCAGCCACGATGTGAGTGCGCCCGCCGTATTGGTCCCCGCGCAGATCCCGTAAGTTCCGGGAATGATAAACGTCCCCGGCCACAGGCGGGCATCATCGATCATATGATCAGCTAGGTAGATGAAATACGCCGTACTCCCCAACTGAACCATCATATCGCCGGGACGGAATACACCCGTCGAAATGGCCTCGGCACCAGAGTCGCCCGTTCCCACTAAGACAGGTGTCCCTGCCGCGAGCCCCGTCGCCTCAGCCGCACGCTGCGTAATCACCCCGGCAATATCGGTAGCCGACATCACCTCCGCCATCTGGTCAGGCCGGCAGAAACGAGCACATTCCCGAGCATCAACCTTCCAGGTGTAGCGGTCGTATAGGGGAAGAAAATCCTCCGCCAAATAACGGTCCACCGTAAAACGCCCCGTCAACTTTGCGCACAGAAACGATGACGCCGTCAGGAACTTCGCGGCACGTTCGTGCACCTCGGGCATATTCTCCTTAAACCACAAGATCTTGGGAGCAATATCTGACGAACAGGGATCATGCCCGAAAAGCTCGCGTGCGCGATCTGACCCATATTCGGAAAGGAGCTCGTCAATCTGCGGCTTCGAACGTGCATCGACTCCATACAAAATCGCGGGCGCCAGCGCGTTGCACTCGGTATCGACCGGCACACAGTCGCAACCCAATGCGGAAAGGCCCACGCATCCGATCTGTGCCGCGTTAACCCCCGATCGCGCCACCAGCTCGCGCGACAAGCGGCAAAAATCGCCCCACCAAACTGCCTCCGCATCATGCTGGTACCATCCGTCACACGGGTTGTCCGTCTCATGTCCACAAGAGGCTTGGCAAACGATGTTGCATCGATCATCGATTAAGACGCCTTTAGAGGCGCTTGTCCCAATATCAATACCCAGATAGAGCGCCATAGGTGCCTACTCCCCTCGCGCCGTACGAGCGGCAGCCATAAAACGAGCTACCCGCTCAACATCAACCGGGGCATCCAGCTTTCCGTCGCGCTTTAAGCAGGTGCCGACAAACGCGCCATCGTAGTGAGCAAATACGTCAGCCACGGTATTTTCGCGACAACCGGTGCCACATACCACGGGTACTTCGCCAACACGCTCGCGAACCTCATCGGCAAGCTCGCCCGAAGCGCCACGACCGGCAGCCGAACCGCCGATGACCATCGCATCCGGTAGGCAATTAAAGAGAAGTGAATCGGCAATGTCCGCAGTCGTGCGGTCGTTGAGATAAACCTCCCCCTCGCTCGTGATGAAGTGAAAAAGCTTGAGGTCGTCCAGGCGCAGCGCCGCCTTGCGACGCATGGTGTGAGCAAAATCTCGGTTAATCAGCCCGAGATCGCCGGCCCAGGCACCGCAAAAATTGCAGCGCGTGAACTGCGCGTCGACGGCAGCGCACAACTCGATTGTGGCATCACCATCGTAAATAGCCTCAGCTCCCCAAGGAGTCGACAGATCATGGGATAGAGTCCCGATTACATGACCCATCGATGCAAGGGTTGAGGGAGAAACGTGCTGCTCATAGGGCATCGAGAGCTCATTGGTAATCAAAATGCCATCGACACCGCCCTGCTGCAACGCCTCGAGATCGCGCTTGGCGGCTTCCGCGACCTGCGACACGCTTCCGCCCGGGTAATACAGTGGATCGCCCGGCAGAGGACGCAGGTGCAGCATTCCGATAACCGGCTTTTCGGTCTTGAACATCGAGGTTAGAAACGACATAACGTGCTCCTTCATAGAGTTATTGCAGGGACGTTACTCCCCCAGCACCTCGACGTACACTTTTCGCTTCTGCGGACCGTCAAACTCCGCAAGATAGATGTTCTGGGCACTTCCGCACACGATGTGGCCATCTTGGACGGGAAAGAAGCAACTGTTTCCACAAATCATGCTCTTGATATGCCCACAGGAGTTGTTGCCGGTGGCTCCATAGCTCGGCAGGAAGTGTGCATGCGCATAGGGGGCATCGAGTGGGGCGATGCGATCAAGCGTCTCCATAAGATCCGTCTCCACGCAGGGCAGCCCCTCGTTTACCACGATTCCACAGGTCGTATGCGACAAAATAATCGCTGCCAAGCCATTGGTCACCGAGCTGCGTTCGATGGCAGCGTGCACGTCTTCGGTAATATCGATGAACTGGTCCGGAGCAGTCGATAGATAGCTCAATGTCTCGAGCGTCACCATGTTTACTCATCCCCTTCAAGAAAACGCAGGGCATTACCCCAGTAGAGCCTTTCTCGCGCATCATCGCGCATGGGCACGGTATCGAGCGCCCGCTTGAGTTTGAATGCACGGAAGCGCGGCGTATTGCTGGCGAACATCACTTGGTGCGATAGCGCGCGCTCATACCACAGCGGCCCCATATCGACCGTGAAAAGACGCTGCATCATCTCCTCGGGCGAATCGATGTAAGTGATAGAGGTGTCCGTGTAGCAGTTGGGATACTTGAGCAGCATCGCCACGGTCTCGCGCACCCAGGGCCAGCCAAAGTGAGTCAAACTAAAGCGCACATTTGGATGCGTTGCGATTGTGTGCTCAAATGCAAGCGGGTTACTGCGCGAGAGCTCTGCGCCCGGCTCCCAAGACATACCGGCATGGAAAACCACCGGCTTGTTATAGCGCTCGCACAGCTCGTAAAGCGGCTCGGCCACAGCATCATCGGGGGCAAAACCCTGCTTTGCCGGATGCAGGCAAAGCCCCTTTGCCCCCAACTCGGTAAAGGCGCGCTCCAATTCGTCTGCGGCACCGCTCACCTGCGGGTCTACGCTCGCAAATCCCCACAGACGATCGGGATGCGCGGCAACCAGCATGGCAATCTGGTCATTGGTGCCAAAGTGCCCTCCGTATGCCGTGGTTACATCGAGCGGCATGAGCACGCTCTTCTGCACGTCGCAGACGTCCATCTCGACTTGAAGCTCATCCCAATCCATGGGGCCCATATGCCCCATACCAAATTCTCGTGACCAAAAACCGAATCCATCAGGCTCATCACCCGGCGTACAGATCTCGCCGTAGAGCATAGGATGGACCAACATGTCGATAACCATTTCGTACTCCTTTCCAGGCATTTGACCCTAGTACGGCTCAAACGAACCAATCACTCGGGACGACAGCTCAGCGCCCGCCTTCATACACGCCGGAATATCAAGGCCATCGATCACGCCCTTGGTAAACCCGGCAATATACGAGTCGCCGGCACCCACGGTATTAACGACCTTCTCCGCCGGTACGATCCCGCACTCATAGAAGCGCTCACCGTCATAGGCAATGCTTCCCTTCTCGCCAAGCGTGGCAACCGCAACGCGCGGTCCCAATTCCTGCACGTGGCGTACCCAGTCTCGTAGCTCCGGAGTGTCCTCTTCAAACGACATGAACGCGTAGTCTACGTAAGGAAAATGAGTCTCACAGGCATATTCGGGATCCTGGCTGAACACCGAGAAGTCCATTACCACCGTCTTGCCCGCATCATGCCATTCGGGCAGGAGGTCCAAACAATTGCCAAACAGGTCGGTATGAATGATGTCATGCTCTAGGATAAACGCCCGGTCATCTTCATTCGGACGATATGTCTCCATTACGCCATCGATTGCCTCGAGATGCACGCGATCGACGCCGTCTTTCAATGCCATGAGCATCACCGAGGTGTCGCCATCCTCCACCCGCAGATGTGAGATATCGAACCCCTCAGCGGCCAGTGCCTCTCTCATCTTGTCTCCGTACTCGTCCTTGCCGACAACCGACACGGCGGATACCGAAACGCCCATTCGTGCAAGATGGATACCCCAGTCAATGCCGTTACCAGTCGGATAGAACACGCCGATGTTTTGATAGACGTCCGCGCAGCAAAAACCAGCCGCACACGCTTTAATACCCATGGTCTTCTCCAATGTTCAAAAGGGGACCCACCACATGGCGAGCCCCCTTTTCGCGTTTCGCTTATTGTTTTGCATCGGCTGTCCAAGGCCTCATAGCCAAACCGCCGTACGCTTTCTTAAGCTATTCGACGATTGGTGCTCCGTGGCCCCAAGAACCTTCCATACCGCACACGGTCGAGGCAAACCCGGCAGCAAAGTCGAGCGCGCGCTCGATGGCTTCGGCGCCATCCTCACCACGCTTAGCGGAATCGAGATAGCACATCAAAAACGAGGTGAGGAACGAGTCGCCCGCCCCCATGGTGTCCTTCATGTCCGTTACCGGTTTAGCCAGCTGGCGGTAATAACGCTCGCCGTCGTAAGCAATGCAGCCCTCGGCGCCCGCCGTAGCCGACACAAAACGCGGACCCAAGCCCTTCACCCATGCCAAACGCTCGCGAATCTCGTCCTCGCTCGCGGCATCCGCCGCGCTAAAGAAAGCAAAATCGACGTAGGGCGCAATCTGCTCGTAGTACTCGTCGGTGGAGTCGTCCGAAAAGTCAAAAGAGACCGTGACGCCCGCAGCCTTCAACTTGGGAAGCTCGCGCTCGGTAAAGCAATAGTTGCCCGAATGAACCACATCGAACTGCTTCATGTACGAAAGGTCAAAGCGATCGAGGACATAGCGCGCATCGCCACGGATACCGCCCTCGTTGGAGCCAAGGAAGACACGGTCACCGTCAACGACGGTCACGCGAGCCGCTCCGTTCTCGCCAATCATCTGCTCGCACTTGTCAAGCTCGATACCCTCATCCTCGAGGCTTGCAATGACATGCTCGGCAGCGGCATCATTGCCAAAAATGCCCATGTATGCGGAGCGTGCGGCACCGCATTTCTTGGCATAAACGGCGAAGTTCACCGCATTGCCGCCGGGATACATGGTGTGGATATGCTCGTAGCGATCGACGACGTTGTCGCCAAATCCGAGCGCGTTAACGTTAAATGCCATGGTATTTACCCTTCTAGTACTCGACAACGCCCATGTAGCGACGGAAATCGGGATCGTGATCAAACACCTTGCCGCGTGCGGCACGCAGCTCACAGTTCATGGCGTAGAACAGCACCGGGTCCAGATAGGCACGGACGCTCGCCGGCACGGCTTCCATACCGTACTCCTTGGCATCGAGCACCATCAGTGTATCGGTATGCGTCTTAAGGAACGCCAGGGCGCGCTCGTCCATAGCACGGCACTCGCTGGAGCCCATCTGCAGGAAGTAAAATACGCCATCCTGAGTAGCCTCGAAGGGGCCATGGAAGTACTCGGCAGAGTGGATGTAGCTGCAGTGCTGCCACTGCATCTCCATAAGAGAGCAGATAGCGAAACCGTAGGTCTGGCTAAAGTTGGGACCGCTGCCCAGAATATAGAAGAACTCGTGCTCCTGGCAAAGCTTGGCAAAGCGATCACCCAGCTCGGCATTTACCTTCTCACGTGCCGGGGGAAGAATCTTATCCATCTCGGCGATACCTGCATACATATCGGCAAGATCGGCGTAGCCCTCCTGCTGATCGAGCAGCTCGGCCGCAAGCGACAGCGAAATACCAGCGGGGACCTCGGCCTGCGGCACGCCCTCGCCCCACGGGTAGACCCACGTGGTCCACTTGCCAGAGTCAATCTTGGATCCAGCGTTGTCGGTCTGGGCGATCACCGTAGCACCGGCAGCAAGGGCAATCTCGCAGCCCTCGACGACCTCCGGGGTGTTGCCACTGTGGCTGCAAGCGATGACCAGGGACTTCTCGCCCAGACGACGCGGACGCATAATGTCGAATTCACGCGCGGTATAGATATACGAAGTGAAGGTGGTTGCCTCGCGCTGCAGAAGCTCATGAGCCGGAATCAAATCGATCATGGAGCCACCGCAAGCAATCCAGTAGACGCTGTCGAACTTGCCCTTCTCGGCAATTGCCTCTTTGATCAGATCGTGTGCGTTCATATCCAGTTCCTTTCTTATTTGGCCCGCAATCAATGACGTTGGTTGCGTGGCCGATAGTTGTTTTAGTCAATCAGATATTTCTCGAATGCGGCCATGTTCTTGGCATCTGCCGCCGCCGGGTCATCGTAGTAACGACCGTCCGTGATTTCCTGGCCCAGCATGCCGTCGAAACCATGGGCGTTGAGCGTGGCGACAAAAGCGTCCATATCGTGCTTGCCATCGCCCCACACCAGATGGCCATACGGGTCACCGTCGATAAAGTGCATCTCGTGAATTGCCCCATCACCAAAGGCGGCAAACCAGTCCTCGAGCGTCTCGCCTGCAACGCCCATCGCGGTTGTATCAACCATGGGCTGTAAGTACGGGCTCGCGACCTCGTCAATCATGCGCTTCGCATCGGAAACCGTCGTCACAAGGTTGCTCTCCTCGGGACGCAGGCTTTCCATCGTAAGCACCAGACCGTGCTCGCCGGCATACTCCGCCAGAATGGACAAGTGCTCGCGGCTGCGCTTCCAGGCTTCCTCGCGGTCCTCGTCCCAGTCGCCCCAGCCCGAGTTGATGGACATACGGTCGCACCCAAGTACCTCGGCAAGCTCAATGCCGTGCTTAAAGTACGCCAGGCTGCGCTGTTCATGCAGCGGTTTGCGTGCGCAGTACTGCCAAGGATAGACAACGTTCTCGGGGCACAGAGTACGATACCTAAGCCCACGGTCTGCAGCCTTTTTCGCCAGGACCTCAGCCTCAAAGTAGCCCGTGTGGTCGAGCGTCACATGCGGCTCTGCACACCACAGCTCAATGGACTCAAAGCCCAAACGCTGCTGCACATCAAGGAAGTAATCGAGCGACCACATGATGTAGTGGATATTCATGCCCGCAATCTGCTCGCGGCGCAGCGTCGGTTTGGATTCAGACATCTTATGCCTCCTTATTTCGATCGAACACGATTTGTCCGTCCGACATCGTCATATCAACCGCAAGATCGCGTGCGTCGCGATAATCGAGGTCGAACACATCCCGATCGAGCACGCAGATATCGGCAAGCTTGCCAACCTCAAGCGTACCCAGCTCGTCCTCGCGCATCAGATCGTACGCACCCCCGGCAGTCCAAGCGCGCAAGAGCTCGACAAGCGTCAGCGTGTTGACCTCATTCACGGGCAGTCCGTCGGCGAAGAATCCGCCGCACGCGCTGTAGATTGACTCGCCCAGGCTCGGAATCAGCAGCGGCAGATCCGTGCCGCAGCACACTGTGCATCCGGAATCTTCCATGCCGCGGCGATTCCAGCTGTGCAAAAGTCGCGTCTCGCCAATTTGTCGACGCATCATCGACAGGCAATCCTCGCGCCGGTCCAGCGTCAGAATCTGCGGATAGACCTCGCAAATTCCACCTAACTTGCCAAACTCGACAAGGTCGGTCGGGTCAGAGTTCTCGAGATCGGTAATCGCATGGCGGCGAAGCATCCGTCCATGCTCGTCTCGAGGCAGCGAGGCATAGAGCGCCACGGTGCGACGAACGGCGCCATCGCCCTGGCAATGCAAGGAATATCGGAAGCCGTCAGCATCAATTGCACGCAGCTCGTTCTCAATCAGATCCCACTCTGGCTCCTCGACGACCGTCTTGCCGGCAGCGCCCGCATCGGCCGAGTCCTCATAGGGGTCTATCATCTCGGCAAGCCCCGCCCATACGCCGCGATCGGTCATACGGTTGAAGCCAGAAAAACGAACGAACGGTCCCCGGAAGCGCTCTCGCGCCTCGCGGGCATATGCCAGATTTGCACCGGCGCCCACCGGCTGCGACATCATAGAGACGCGAACCGTCAGCTCACCAGATTCCTCACGGCGAGCCATTTCGTCGGCAAAGCCGTAGTAGTCATCAAACGCCATTTCCTTGATGGCGGTAACGCCACGCTCGTTAAGCATGCTCATGTAGTCCGAATACCCGGCACGCACCTCGGGCAGCGCGAGGAAATCGCTCATCATGCGCCAGATCTTCTCGGCATAGCACGCCTGGGGTGTAAAGCCGTATCGCGCACTGGCGGCAGCATTGAGAACGCAGGTCTCCGCACCCGATGTAAAGCAGACGACGGGGATATCGCCAAAACAATCGTCAAACACAGCTGCTGTATTTGCGTTCTCGGCATCCGATGCCAACGTTTCGGGTAGGTTGTGGCCAAAAGCCGCCGCGCAATCCGGATGATCTTCTTTCCATGCACGCAAGAGCGACACGGCCTCTTTGGCATCAGCGATGCCGGACAGATCAGACCCCAACGTCCGCAGCGCCCAGCCTGTATAGAAGGTATGTACATCGATCAGGCCAGGCATGACGGTGCGGTCGCCCAGGTCAACTACCTCGTCCGCCTGGGTCAAATACGAAGCTACCTCACACTTGGTGCCGACAGCCTCAATTCGATTGCCACGGACCGCTACGAAACCTTCAAACGGCAGGTCCCCCGTACCGGTAAAGACGCTCTTAGACGTCAGGACCGTCAAACGATCAGACATCACAACCACCTACACCGGAAGCATGCCAGAGATTGCCGTTACAATCACGCCAAAGACGACCATGAAAATGAAGAACTTCCAAATGGTCTTCCACCATTGGCCAAACGAAATCCTAGCCACGGCAAGACCGGCGACCGTCATGCCCGCTACGGGGCTGATGGTGTTGATGGTCTGGTTGGCAAACTGGAGCGCGGTGACGGCCGCCTCGGGATTGAGGCCCATGAGCTCGGTCAGGGGGCCCATAACGGGCATGGTGAGCGCCGCCAGGCCAGAACTCGAGGGAACCAGCAAAGAGAGCAGGCCAAGGACGATATACATAAACGTGGTGTAGACGGCGGCGGGTGCACCGGCGAGCGCGGTAGCGAGCGCCTGGAGGATGGTGTCGATGATCATGCCGCCCTCGGCGATGACCAGAATACCGCGAGCGATACCGATAACGATGGCAGCGTACGCAAAGTCGGCGAGACCCTTAACGAACTCCTCTGCGATCGTCTGCTGGTCAAGGCCGCCCAGGATACCGGCAAGCAAGCCCATGCCAAGGAACACGGCGGAAATCTCATTCATGTACCAGCCCTGGGTAACAAGACCCCAGACGATAATGCCCATACCGCAAGCAAAATCGATAAGCACGAGCTTCTGACGGATAGTGAACTCTTCCTCGATGGAGGCATCGGTCACGGAAAACTCAATACGCTTGAGCTTATCGTCCTCGTACACAATGGACGACTCGGGGTTTTTCTTGACGCGCATGGCGTAGCGCATGGCCCATGCGATACCGACGGCAGTGAAGATGACCCAAGAAACGGCGCGCAGCCACAGTTGCGGATTACCCTCGATGCCAATGATGCCTTGGGCGATCAAAACATTAAACGGGTCGATGGTCGAAGCACAATATCCCAGGTTAGGACCAAGGAAGCAGATGATGAATGCCGTCATCGAGTCATAACCGATACCCATCATGATGGGAATGAAGATGGCATAGAACGGCAGGGCTTCCTCAGACATACCAAACGTAGTGCCGCAAATGGACAGCAATGTCATCGTGATGGGAATGATGAGGATGTCCTTGTTCTTAAGCTTTTTAATCACACGGCTCATGCCGGCATTCAAAGCGTTGGTCTTGGTGATGATCGCGAACGATCCGCCAATCAATAAGACGAACGCAACGACGTCGGCAGCCTCTTGGATACCCTTGGTGGGCGCTTGCAGGACCGCGAAGATATCCTGACCCAGATTGATGGTCTCGCCGGTCTCGGAATCGGTGTAGTTCTTATCGACCTGTTCATGGGTCCCAGCAGGGGCGCCTTCCCGCCCGCCCGCCGCTGTCGAAATCGTCTTGCGCTGATACTGACCAGAGGGAACGATCCAAGTCAGGACCGCAAAGACAACGATCAGCAAGAACATGATCGTATAGACATGCGGTAATTTGAACTTAAAACGTCTGTTTGTCTTCTTCGCCTTCGTATCTGACATAGATACCTCCAAAGAACTCGAGACTGCATCGCATCTCGCTTCAACGTTTGCACAATGCAAACGTTCTATGACGTCCCATAGATTACCAGCAGCTTTTTCCTTCATCAAGATAATTTCAAACTGATTGCCGCAACGCGGTTGAACGGTTGCGTTTGCGCCGTGAACGGTATGGAAACGCCCGGTGAGATGATCCACCGGGCGTTTCCATTCGCAATGTCCTAAATGTCAAAAACGTAGCGAGACCCAACGATCCGCTGACGACCGATGATAAACGGCCGCCGCTGCTCATCGAAAAAGAAGGCTTCCATATAAAACAAGGGTTCGCCAACGGGAACTACCAACAGTCGAGCGACCTCGGGCGACGCGCACGCGATCTCGAGCGTGCACGGGTCGGTAAACGCGGGCGTGCGGCCCGTCCGGTTGCGCACGAACTCAAAAATGGATTGGTTAGATAGAGGTGCCGTTGATAGATAGGCGTTGTCCTCGTAAACATATATGTTGTTCTCGAGCATGACAGGGACTCCATCGGCAGTGCGCACGCGCTCAACGCAAATCAAGTCAGTTCCAACGGGAACACCAAAGAACTGTGCTTCGGTGGAATCCGCCGGCAGTATCTTTCTCGAAATGACGCACGCCCCCGGCTCCATTCCGTTAACGCGGCATGCGTCCGAAAAACTCTGGACGTCATCCTTCTGGCGAATCTTGCGCTTAAGCTTGGGGGCATTGACAAACGTGCCTTTCCCCTGTCGCTTCGTTAGATAGCCCTGCTGGACAAGCTCCTCAATAGCGCGTCGCACGGTAACGCGGCCAACTTTATAGTTCTCAGCCAATTCGAATTCGTTGGGTATCCGCGCGCCCGCCTTGTAGGCACCGGAATTGATTTCGTTTTTAATGATATCGATAACCTGTTGGTACAGCGGTATCGCTGCTTTACCGTCAGTTAGTCCTTCAGTCGGTGGCATATACCCTCTCCCAGCACAATTAAGTCAAAAGCGGGCTCAAGGGCATTCAACAAGCTCTTAAGCCCGCATTAGCATAAAGTATGCTTGCTGCCGCACCAAAATGTCGGGTATTTACTCATCTGACCCGAAAAACGCGCAACTACCGCGCTCCTAAGAAAGCGTGAGCAGCTCCGGCAGCTGGTCGATAATCTTGTCCGCGGCATCCTGGCTAAAGCCAAAGCGTTCCTCGCGCTTGGCAATGACTGTCAGGCCGGCTCGCTTGCCAGCGGTGATGCCGGGCACCGAATCCTCAACGCAGCAGCAGCGATTCGCGGGCAGCCCCAGCAGATCCAGCGCATGCAAGTAGATGTCGGGCTCGGGCTTGCTCTCCTTAAACTGCTCGCCGCTCACCACATACTCAAAGGCATCCGACAGCCCGCATGCGTTGAGCACTTCCTCGATGCTATCCATGGGAGACGAGCTGGCAAGCGCAACGCGAACGCCGCGGCGCGGCAGCTCTCGAATCGTATCCACGGCGCCCGGGTTGATCAAAGCCTGATAGTCGCGCGGACGCTTATGCGCCCAATCGTCCCAACGGGCCAACGCTTCCTCGCCAGTGAAATGCCCCTTACCGGCGCGCTCAAACCAATCGACCAACATATGCAGGAAGAACTGATGCGAGGTACCGACCTGCCCATTCAACTCCTCTTGAGTCAGGTTCAACCCAAGCTCCTTGGCAAAAGCTGCGGTCTCGCCCAGGTAGTAATACTCGGTATCGACGATGACGCCATCCATGTCAAAGATAACGGCGTCGAACGGAAATGCGGACACGGCACCCTCCCTAACAAAAGGGCGCCCGCAAGCGGACGCCCGAACCATGCACTATCGGCGATTCTAACCCAGTAGCTGGTCAAGTGCCACCGCGATACCGTCTTCATTGTTGTTGGCGGTCACCATCTGGGCCACGGCCTTGACTTCATCGACAGCGTTACCCATGGCGACGCCGGTACCAGCCCACTCGATCATGGACTTGTCGTTCTGGCCGTCGCCAAACGATACGACCTCGCTGGCATCGATGCCGAGCTTGGGCAGAGCACCCTCGAGCGCACGGGCTTTGTCGATACCGGGCGCCGTGTACTCAAAGTACCAGTCGGCCGTAAACATGCCCGAAAGCGTCTGCTTAAAGGGCGCGTACATTTCCTCGTAATGTGCCTGCAGGTAGGCCGGATCGCCCGCCGTCAGCAGCTTGTCCACGGGATAAGTGTCCACGACCTCATGCAAGCTCTCGACCTCGCGGATCTTAAGGTCGCAGGCATCGCGCTCATACTTGACGATATTCTTCTGCGAGCCGTCAGGCAGCGTGATCATGCAATGGTACGAATCCTCGATGTGCAGATCGCGACCGAGCGAAATCATAGGGATCACGTCAAAATTACGCAGGTGATCAATCAGGCGATGCAGCTCGTCAGCCGGCATGGCCTGGTCAAAAAGGACCTCATCGGTCTGAGCGTCGACCACATGCGCGCCATTAAAGGCGACTAGCAGACCGTCATGGTTTTGAAGGTCGAGCTCCTGCGCCAGAGCATGTAGCCCCCATGCGGGACGGCCCGAAGCCAAAATGAGCTTAATGCCCGACTCCTGCGCCGCGAGCAGCTTCTCGCGCGTACGCGGGCTAATCACTTTCTGGTCGTTGGTGAGCGTACCGTCGATATCCATCGCGATGGCTTTGATTGCCATATATGCCTCCCTATCATTGAATAACCTTGTCTGAGTCATCATACAGAACAGCCACCGCGACTCCGTTTGCAACGGGAAAAATGTCATATTGTCCCGAACATGAACGACGTGTGGTCGTGAAGCTTTATCGCTCAGGTCAAATACGTCTGTTAGCGACGCTCATCCGTCGGTGCACCCTCGACGATCGCGATGCCCGCCGATGCACCCAACGCGCTGGCGCCAGCCTCGATGAATGCGCAAGCCTCTTCGTAATTATGGATACCGCCCGCCGCCTTGATTGCCACGGCATCGC
>UQZC01000018.1 GCA_900545505.1 uncultured Collinsella sp. | reverse complement strand
CTGCCGTCTGCCCGCCGACGCACAGGGGACGCCCGCGCCGCCCCCAGCCGATACAGGCTTCGCTATCGATAATCAGTCCGCTCATCTATGCCATCCCCTCGATAATCTTGGCAAGCTTTGCCGCCTGCTCGGACGCCGTCCCCTCAACGGCCTCGCACGTTTGGTCACGGTCGGGCACAAACGAGCGCACGACCTGTGTCGGCGACCCGGCAAGACCGCAACGCGCGGGGTCGGCGTTCACGTCGGCGGCACTGACCACGCGCACGTCCGCCTCCTCCGCCGCGCGAATACCGGCAATACTCGGCATACGCAACTGGCCAATCTCCTTGGCAGTCGTCATCGCGCACGGCATCTCAAGGTACACCGTCTCCTCGCCGGCATCGCATCCGTGAACGAGCGCCAGCGAGCCACAGGTCGTAAAGCCCGCGCTCTGCACGCAGCTCACGTCGGTCACGCAGGGAATATCAAAGGCACCGGCAAGCTCGGGACCAATCTGGGCCGTATCGCCATCCACCGCCATCTTGCCGCAGATGAGCAGGTCGAAGTCCTCGTCGAGCGCCTCGATGCCGCACTTGAGGGCATAGGTGGTTGCCAGGGTATCGGCACCTGCAAAGGCGCGATCGGTCAGCAGCAGCGCATCGTCGGCGCCTCGAGCGATGCAGTCGCGCAGCAGCGACTCGGTCGCGGGGATGCCCATCGACACCACCGTCACGCGCACATCCATGCCAAAGCCGATAAAGTCGTCCTTCAGCGCCAGCGCGCATTCCAAAGCGCTCGCATCAAAGGGATTAATGACCGCCTGCTTGCCATCGCGCACGATGGTATTGGTCTTGGGGTCCATCTTGACCTCGGTGCTGCCCGGCACGGCCTTGACGCACACCACCATATGGAAATCGCTCATCTTCACGCGCCCCCTTTCTGGACGAGCTCATCCAAGAGCTTCTCCGAAAACAGGTTACCGCGACCCAGCTGCCCGGCAGGATCGAGCTGGAGCTTGAGCCGCGCCGACTCGACCATGGCCTCGTGACCGTACATCGTCTCCAAGAAGCCCGCCTTGATCTTGCCGACGCCGTGTTCTGCGGAGACGGCACCGCCCATGGCCGTTACCTCCGCAGCCCACTGGGCAAACAGCTCGCCACCGCGACGGTAGTCCTGCGCATCGCGCGGCAGGATGTTCACATGCAGATGGTTGTTACCGATGTGCCCCCAGGCAGCAGATTCAAGCCCGCTTTCGGCCAGTGTGCGGCGATAGAGGACCACGACATCGGCAAGGCGTGCATTGGGCACCGACATGTCCGACCCCAGTTTGGTGATGGTGGGATCCGTGCGACGACGCTCGTCGATGAGCATGTTGACGCTCTCGGGCACCGCGTGGCGGAAGAACCGCTGGCACTCGCGATCGACCTCGGTGCGCGCGACCCATGTCGCATCGTCGCTGCCGCCCGCAAGCTCTAGTACCCACCCCAAGTGATACAGCTCCTCAGTCGCCTGAACTTCGTCGTCACAGTCGAGCTCCACGTACACACAGACCTTGGCCTCTTTGTCGAGCGCCCGCAGCGAGGCAAACGCCGTCGACTGCTCGCGCTGGCGACGTAGAATATCCAGGGCGCCAGCGTCGAAGTACTCGATGGCAGCCGCATGGGACAGGAAGGGACGCACGGAATCGGTAAAGGACACGGCCTTGTCTTCGCTATCGAAAAAGCAGCTCACACCCCAAACGACCGCAGGCGCCGCCTGCAGGGCAATCTCGAGCTCGGTGATAACGCCGAGCGTGCCGCAAGCACCGATAAAGAGGTCGATGGCGTCCATTTCGTCCGCAACGAAATAGCCTGAGGCATTTTTTGTCTTGGGCATGGTATAGCCGGGAAGATCGAGCTCGAGCGTACGGCCCACTGCCGTCACAAGCGACAGGTGGCGACCCTGGGCAAAAGCCTCGCCGCGCTGAAGCTCAAGCAAATCGCCATCAGCCAGCGCGACGTGGAGTCCCGTGATATGTGGGCGCATGGGGCCGTAGGCGTAGCTGCGGGCACCGGAGGCGTTACATGCCGCCATGCCGCCCAGACAGGCAGACGTCTCGGTGGGATCGGTGGGAAAGAACTGCTCGGGGGCCTCTTGGAACTCCTCGTAGGCCTCAAGCGATGCCTGGTCCCAACCAGCGGTCGGCAGCACCTTCTTGCTCAGCTGCTTGCGCAGCTCCGAGAGCACAACGCCCGGCTCCACGCGCAGCAGAAATTGGCCTTGTTCATCGCGGCGAAGGCCCAAGTAGCGATTCATACGGGAAGTATTGAGGATATGCCCGCCGTGGGGCACGGCACCGGCGGCAAGGCCGGTTCGGGCGCCCTGAACCGTTACCGGGACACGCTCGGCATGGAGCTTTTCCAAAATGGCACGGACCTCGTTTTCCGTCGTCGGAAACGAGATGCTCGATGCTTCGCCCGATGCGCGAGATTCATCGCGGCCATACTCTTCGAACTCGTCGGTGAAGGGTTTGATGGTTGCAGACACGCGAACTCCCCCTTTAGCTAACTACAGTGTTTGCAGGGAGATGTTACCGCATCGTTTCGTCGACGTGTTCGAGACCGTCTCCATAATTGGCGATTTTTACGTTCGTGCAATTCGGCGAGCGGCTTGATTTCCTCGGCAGACGATGCTTTTGACACATATGGCCCCGCCGTCGCCGACCGCGCGATTGTCGCTCGAAAAAAGTTGGAGTATTTTTTGCCGCCTTTTACCTGCGGAGACGCCAATCCGTCAAGCATTTGGTCAGAAATTGGTCAAGTAGCGGCTGATACCGTCGGCATCGACAGCCAAAACCGATAGAAGTTTTGGCCCAGAAGCAGGGAGGTTCCCATGGCATATTACTGGCCCCAGTACGGCATCGCCATCGAAGTCGACGACGATCCCCATCTCCTGCCTTTCGACGAAGAGGCATTCCCCGATACGACGGTCTACCACGTTACCACCGATGTGATCTGCGACCCCGAGTCGTTCTCGGCGCTCGCCCACCACATCGCGCATATCCACGACATCGAGCTCCCTCCCGACTTCGACGAGCTTGTCTACTCACGCCGCCTGATGCTTCACATGCTCTTTGGAGCGAACCCGTCCACCTTTGCGCGCATCTATACCGCCAAGGATGCCGCATGAGCGCGAAGAAGCCACCCCACTTTGCAGGCCTGGGTCGTCGCAAGAAGCTCATCGTTGCCTGCTTGGCCATCGTCTGTGCCCTTGTCGCCGTAGGACTATACGCTTGGCAGTCGCAGCCCGTACCCGAGGCGGGCGCTTCGGTTACGACGGCCGAGGGCAAAACGCGTCAGGAAATCCAAGATGAGCTCGACGCCATCGTCCGCGACAACATGATGACGATTTCGGTCGCACCGGTCGCTCAGCTGCAGGAGGACGGCAAGCTGCGCGTCAACGTGCAAAACGTCCAAGACAATAAATTTCCCCAGCGATTCCGCGTCATCCAAAACGACGAGACCATGTACGAATCCGGTGTGGTCGAGACCGGCAAGACAATCGAAACGTGCCCCGCCGGCGACATCAAAGAAGGCGAGGCGTACATCGAGATCCAGGCACTCGATGCCAAGACCCTCGACAGCCACGGCAATCCGACACGTGTCAAGGTGCGGGTTGAGCAAGCCGAGAACTAGCTTTTCCGGCCGACGCGGCACCGTACGCAATTCACCAGCATTCGTCCAATCATCGCGGGGACGGCCCGCGGCGAATAGAAAGGAACGACCATGGACATCACCAGGAACATGAACGGAGCCAGAGCGCTCGTCGTGGGCGCAGGGCTCGCGCTCGCGCTCGCAATGGGCGCCGCCCCGACGCCAGCTATAGCGGCCGGGCGCGTTGGAACCACGAAAGTAATGGTCAGGACCGAGATCGACAACGTTGAGTTCAAAGTTCCGACGGTTATTCCCTTCGTCGCCAAGGCCGACGGCACGCTTCAGGGCCCCTCAGAAGACGCGACCACCATCGACAATCATTCGGCCTACGGCATCCATGTCACCAACATGAAGATCGACGCCATGAACACCTGGACCATTGCTGCCGACGCCAAGGCCGGAACCGCGCAGAACTCCATCGACTTTAAGGTCGGCCCCGACGGAGCACTCCAGAACGCCAGCGCCGCAATGCAGGGGACGGGCCTCGATCTTTCCAAGAACGCAGCCTTCGACATGGGCTACCAGGGCATTGCCGGCGGCACGGACAAAATTAAGCTCAAGACAAGCGGAAACGTCGCCCGCGTCACGCGCGACATCTTCCGCGTAACCGGCGAAGGCGATCAGGTTGCAACGATCACCTGGACGGTCGAGCCCGGTGCGCACGCGGCATAAGGCCGTCGCCCTGGCCGCCGCCGTCAGCATCCTAGCGTTTGGGCCAGCCATGGCCTTTGCCCAGCAAGAACAGGCGCAGGCCGCCACGCAAGTGACGGTCGACCTCTCGGAGCTCGACCGCGGCGACCGCGAGGAACCGTTGGCGCAGACAGGCGACAGACGATGGCTCTTGGCAGCAGGCGCCACAGCAGCAGGCGCGGGGACCGCCGGCCTCGGGCTGCACATCAAACGCAGCCAGAAACAAAACACGGACAGGCCGCACTAAATTAGCTAAGGAGACCCCATGGCATCGAAGAACCTTTTGCCCGTCGTCGCACTCTGCGGCGCGCTCGCAACCGGAACGCCTGTCGCCGCTTGGGCGACTCCCGTCATGGCAGACTCCTTACCAGCAGCCCTAAGCTCCGCACCAAATCCGTCGAGCGCCATTGCGTGCAAGCGTTTTTCGATCGCACAGGCCGCAATCTCGACCTCGGGATGCCTTCGTCGTAATACGGACGGCTCGATAGTCGTGGATATCAATCGTTCGAACAAGGCAAACGGCTCCCAGGCGGGGTGCGCCGTCTGCACGTGGCGCTCGGTTGTGCTCGATGCAGATGGCGATCCATGCAATTTAGAGCTGCGCATCGACATCGCTTCGATCGATGACTCGGCGAACGGAGCGAAGGTCGCCTTCGACGGTACGTTTTTCGAGAAAGGAGGCGGTATATGTCTGGGCTGCGCCGCCGCGAATGCAGACGACACGCAGCCCACCCTCTCATTCACGGCATCGTTGCGGCTGACCAAAGCCGGCACCGATGCCATCGCGGCGGGAGAAGCGTCCCTGCTGTTCTACGCCGTCAGTACCAAAGACACAGACGCTCATTTCGAGAAGCCAGCCGGATCACTCAGCCTTACACGAGGGATAGAGGCAGGCCCTATTGAAATCGATGCCCGCGCGCAAAGCAGGCAACGCATTCTTGCCGACCCGGCGCTTCTCGAAATGGAGTGGAACGGATCCGGAGCCATCGGAATTCTCCCCTCCGCGTTTGACGCCAAGACGCTCCCCCCAAACGACGAACCCATCAACGCAACCATACAAGAAGAGAGCGCGGACAAAGAAGCAGGTGCGGGCGACACGCCGTCGCCGACAAACAGCGTCCCAGCTTCTTTCGAAGCGCCGAATGAGCCCGCTGCCGATCCAAACGATCCCGAGTTCGCGGACAGTCTGGGGCTTGCTGATCCTCAAGAGATCGATGAAGGTAACTGCTGCGTGCTTGCCGCGCTCGACCACACGGAGGTCATCGACGCTGCGAACATCGAAGTTGCCGCCGCCAATCAGCCCGTCCGCAAGTCGGCTATCATCGCATTTCCTGAATCCATCGAAGTCGTCTTTTTGCCATCGGGCGAGGTCGTGGCCCCAACACTGCTCACCTTGTTGGGCGCCAAGAATACTCGAAACGAAATTAAAAAGGTCACGGTTGTCGACCCTGCAACCACCGCCAAGCTGCGTCTATACGCCGTTGCTCCAGACGGAGGCAAGACCTTGGAATTCGATGGTGACACACTCCTAGCCTGGCGACGTCTGGACATTATGCAAGACGTCTCGTATCAGATCGAACTCGAAGGGTTTGATCGTGCCCGCGATGCCAATATCATCGCCGCGGCTATTGAATCCCCGCAGCGGCTTATGACACTGCGCTTTGAATACTATCCCTATGTCCCGACAACCACCTGAGGCTTAAATGCTGCACATCATTCCTAACACCACTTATATAACGTATTAGATGAGTCGCGATGTGCCTCGCATTTCGTTCTGCTACGATTGCCACGTTGGCATCAATACAGGAGGGCTCATGCCGGGCTTGGGAACAATCATCAACGTTGTGCTTTTAGTTGCGGGCGGTCTTTTGGGATTAGCGGGCGGCCGCTTCATCACACCGCGCATCCAAGACACGCTCATGAAAGCATCGGGGCTGTGCGTCCTGTTTATCGGCCTTGGCGGCACCATGCAAAAGATGCTCCTTATCGATGGGAAGGCGCTAGCGACCACCGGCACCACCATGCTCATCGTCTCATTTGCGCTCGGTTCGCTCATCGGCGAGGCCGTCAACTTGGAAGCCGCCATCGAGAACCTTGGCGAATGGCTCAAGCGCAAGACCGGCAGTGAGGGCGATAACGAGTTCACCAACGCTTTTGTCTCGACTTCACTCACCGTGTGTATCGGCGCCATGGCAATTGTGGGATCGATCCAGGACGGCCTGCTCGGCGACCGGTCAACGCTTGCCCTCAAGGGCGCACTGGACTGCATCATCGTCTGCACCATGACGGCGTCGCTCGGACGCGGCTGCATCTTCTCGGCCCTGCCCGTAGCCGTGTTCCAGGGGACGATCACGTTGTTTGCCGGCGCGCTCTCCCCCATCATGACCACAGCAGCCCTCAACAGCCTTTCGCTCGTAGGCTCCATGCTCATCTTCTGCGTCGGCGTCAACCTCATCCGTCCTCAGACCTTCCGCACGGCCAATATGCTCCCCTCCGTCGTCATCGCCGTCATCTACGCCCTCCTGTTCTAAATCTATCAACGCAGCGGTATCTCGAACACCTGTTTGATGCTGTGCTATGATATGAGGTCACCGTAGCTGCGTTCGAGAGGAGGAGCGGTGGCCGACCAGGACATCAAGATGCTCATCGAGCGCATTATGGCCGAGGCCCGGACCCATCAGTCTGCCCGCTTCTCACATGAAGTCTACGCAGACGAGCCGATTCTCAAAACCGGCCGACAGATGCAGAATTTCCTCCCCGACCAGTACCGTAAAATGCGCGAGATATCGCGCTGGCAGGATGACCCCAAGGGCGGTGCGGGCCGCTGGCTTTCGGAAGCCGAGCTTTTTTACCGCCAGGGCCTGCTGATGGCCGACTTTGAGGACGACTGTCCCTACAACGGCACCTTTAAGTCGTACTTTCCCACCTACAACGCCATGAGCGACCGGCAGCTGCGCGGCTACTTTACCTGGCGTGCCCAAGTGCGCCGCGGAACCGTCGAGGAAACGTCTACGTCCTTTGCCTTTCTGTATCTCTATGAGCTGATTTGCGGCATTGGCGTAGATGACCCGCTCGACGGTTTTAACAAGATCAAGGCCTTTTGGGATGTCTATCGCGCCTTCGAGCCCGGCATTGATCGGTTTGCACGCGTGTGGTTGCAGGATTACGCCGTATTCCATGGGCTCAACCCCAAGCTGCTTCGTGACTCTAAAACCGTCATGTTCGATAACGCCCTTATCGAGCTGCGGCGCGCGGCACGAGACCTTGTACCGGCACCGGCACCGTCCGACCAGACCCCCAAACGTCGCAAAACCTCCGAGCCCACGCTCCCCCTTCCGCCCGATGAGGTGCGCGAGGAGCGACTCATGGCCGCCATCAACGCCCTCTCCACGTACAACCTAAGTAACTCGCGGCTCGACCGCAGCCACCACCGCGATCTGCGCCACGCGGCATGCGCCGTGTATGTCCGCATGGCGCGCTACTATGACACGCACCGAAAGACCGGCATCGTGGCGAGTTTATTTGGGGAGGAGACGGCCATGCCCTACACCATGTTTGCCTCGGCCGTATTCTTTGCGCCCGAGCGCCACGAGGACTGCGAATATCGCCTGGATCCTATCCATATCTACCGTTGCCAAAACGGCTTTTGGGAATGCATGCGCATCCACGGTAGTAGGCAAAAGAGCAGCAAGCTCGGTGAAATGATGCGCGCCTGCGACCAACGCCTGCGCCTGGCGCTGGACCCCGCCCATCCCCTTAAGGAAGAAAAGGTCCCCAAATATCTGGCCAAAATTATCGATGACGAGATTGTGGCATGGCTTTCGTGGGACGCCGTACACCAGCCCGTCAAGATCGATATCGATCTGAGTCAGCTGGGGCACATTCGGAGCGCCGCTGCGCAAACGCGCGAAGCGCTTTTGATCGACGAAGAGCGCGAGGACGATGTGCCCACAGAGGTCGATACGGCGGAATCCGAGCAACCGGAAGCCAAGCCTGCGACCGACGTGATGGCCGAGCCGATCGCGGCGCCTACGGAGCGCAACAAAGCCGACGAGCCAACCATTTCCACCGAACAGTTTGGCGTCGTGGCACCGCTCCTCGCACCGACGCCAGCGGTCGTATCGACTGCACCCGCTGGCACCGCAACCGAACTCGCGCCCGCCGCAGATGCCTTCCTTCGCGCGCTGCTCGAGCAAAACGCAGCGCAAGCGACATTGGCGGTAGTGCAATCGGAGCAGAGCGAGGACATGCTCGTCGACAGCATCAACGAGGCGCTCTTTGACCTGGTGGGTGACACCGTTATCGAGTTTGGAGCGGCAGGACCGCAGATCATCGAGGATTACGAAGCAGACGTGAGAGGATACCTAGACCATGAGTGATACCGCATCCACAGCACCCCGCGTGCCCAAGCGCGTCGCTGCCGTCATTCTCAACTCGCTCAAGGGCGGCGTGGTCCCGCGCATCGGCCTTCCTTACATCACCGTAGGGCGCGAGGTCGAGATCCGCGCCCTGCTCACCGATCTGAGTCTCATCGCCGACGGTGGTGCGAGCTTCCGCTTTCTGGTCGGTCGTTACGGCGCCGGCAAGAGCTTTTTGCTCCAGACCATCCGCACGCACGCCATGGGCGAAGGATTCGTCGTCGCTGATGCCGACCTGTCGCCCGAGCGCCGCCTGCAGGGCGGTCAGGGACAGGGCCTTGCCACCTACCGCGAGCTCATCCGCAATATATCGACCAAGACGCGCCCCGAGGGCGGTGCGCTCAACCTTATTTTGGATCGCTGGGTCGCCTCGTGCGCCGACGTCGACGAGTCGGTCGTCAATGCCCAACTGGCCCCGCTCGAGGAGATGGTCCACGGCTTCGACTTCGCCCGCATGCTCCGCCGCTATCGCATGGCCGTATCCGAGGGCGATGAAGAGGCTATGAGCCGCGTGACCAAATGGATTCGCGGCGAGTACCGCACCAAGAGCGAGGCTCGCGCCGAACTGGGGTCCTCAACCATCATCAGCGACGATGACTGGTACGACTACGTCAAACTCATCGCGCGTTTTTTGGTTTGCAGTGGCTACAAGGGCATGCTGGTGCTCATCGACGAGCTCGTGAATCTGTATAAGATTCCCAACGCCATTACGCGCCAGTACAACTACGAGAAGATCCTGACCATGTACAACGACACGCTCCAGGGCAAGGCGCAGTACCTGGGCATGATCATGGGTGGCACGCCAACCTCCATCGAGGACCGTCGCCGCGGCGTGTTCTCCTACGAGGCCCTGCGCAGCCGACTCGCTCAGGGCCGTTTTGCGCGCGAGGACCTTAAGGACATGCTCGCGCCCATCATTCGTCTGCAGCCACTCACCTATGAGGAGCTGCTGGTGCTCATCGAAAAACTCATGCAGATCCATGCCGGCTACTTTGGCTGGACGCCCACGCTTACCGAGAACGACTTGGTGGACTTTCTCAAGATTGAGTTTGGCCGCGTGGGAGCCGATACGCACTTGACGCCGCGTGAGGTCATTCGTGACTTTATCGAGCTGCTCGACATCCTATGCCAAAACCCCGACGCCAACGTGGCCGAGCTACTGCAAAGCGTCGGCGGCGACGCGCTGGCGCCGGCAACAGCAACAGGCGACACCGGCACCGCAAGCGGCGACCGCAATTTCGCCGAATTCACCATCTAACCCGCCAAAAAGGGACAGGTTTATTTTGGCAGGCTTTATCTGGGCAAACGTCGAGGCAGTGATGCGGCAAGCCACTGCTCACCGCGTTAAGAGGTTCGTATTTGAGAGGAGGCCCCGTGAACGCCTTTGACCGCTACGCCCCGTTTATCCAAGACTTCATCTACTCCCACGATTGGGAGAGCTTGCGCTCTATCCAGGTTGCGGCAGCTGATGCCATCTTTAACACGCAAGATAATGTGCTCCTGACGGCATCCACGGCTTCCGGCAAAACCGAGGCAGCCTTCTTTCCCATCCTGACCGAGTTTTGGGAGAACCCGCCCGCAAGCGTGGGCGCCCTCTACATTGGCCCCCTCAAGGCGCTCATCAATGACCAATTCGTCCGCCTCAACGATCTGTGCGCCGATATCCCTGTCTGGCACTGGCATGGCGATGTCTCGCAGTCGCACAAGGCTAAGCTCATCAAAAAACCGAGCGGCATCTTGCAGATTACGCCCGAGTCACTCGAGGCGCTCCTGATCCATAAGCACATGGCGATCCCTCGTATGTTCTGCGACCTGCGCTATGTGGTTATCGACGAAGTCCATTCGCTCATGCGCGGCGACCGCGGCGGGCAGACGCTCTGCCTTATCGAGCGGCTCTCGCGCATGGCAGGCGCGCAGCCCCGCCGCATCGGTCTGTCGGCAACCATCGGCGACCCCGAGCGCACGGGCGCCTTCCTGTCGCAGGGGACGGGACGCAACTGCGTCATCCCCCGTTTTGAGGAGCCGCGCCGCGTGTGGCGCATCTCCATGGAGCACTTCTACAACTCGGGTCCCCAGGCGCAGCAGCGAGGATTCGAGAGCATGGGTCCTCAAGAGGCCGAAGTGCTTGCGTGCGAGCGCATTGAGGCAGTGACACCCGCGGCGCTGCCCGCATCCGGACAAGACATGCGCCACAGCGGACAGCTCACACAGGCGGAACGTCGTCAACGTCGCGAGCAGGCGCGGGGCAAGGACGCTCCCAAAGACCGTCGCACTTCCTCGGCCCCCGAGGGCGAAGTCGACATCCCACGAGCGACCGAGCAGGCGCTTCTCAGCCCCACCGACACAGCGCCAGACAACGCCGACCCCGGCATGGGCTATATCTTCGAACACACCCGCGGCCGCAAGTGCTTGGTCTTTGCCAACTCGCGCGAGGAGGCAGAGGCCGTGTGCTCCATGCTGCGCAGCTACTGCGAAAGTCGACACGAGCCCGACCGCTTTCTAATCCATCACGGCAACCTTTCGGCATCGCTGCGCGAGACGGCCGAGGAGCTCATGCGCGACGAGGAGCAGGCGCAGACAACCGTCACCACCTCTACGCTGGAGCTCGGTATCGATATCGGCCGCCTGGAGCGCGCCTTCCAGATTGACGCGCCGTTTACCGTCAGCTCCTTTTTGCAGCGCATGGGGCGCACGGGACGCCGCGACCTTCCGCCCGAGATGTGGTTTGTCATGCGCGAGGAAGAACCCGAGCCGCGCACGATGATGCCCGAAACCATTCCCTGGAAGCTCCTGCAGGGTATCGCGCTCGTACAACTCTATCGCGAGGAAAAGTGGGTCGAGCCGCCCGAGCTCGATCGACTCCCCTACAGCCTGCTCTATCACCAGACTATGTCGACCCTCGCCAGCACCGGCGAGCTCACGCCGGCCGAACTTGCCCAGCGTGTGCTCACGCTCAGCTATTTCCACCGTATCTCGGCAGACGATTACCGTGTGCTGCTACGTCACCTCATTAAGATCGACCATATCCAGGTCACCGAAGGTGGCGGGCTCATCGTGGGTCTCGCGGGCGAGCGCGTCATCAACAACTTTAAGTTCTACGCCGTGTTCCAGGAAAACGAGGAGTTTACCGTCCGGAGCGAATCGGCCGAGCTGGGCACGATTGTTAATCCGCCCCCGCCCGGTGAGCGCATCGCCATCGCCGGACACTGCTGGATTGTCGAGGAAGTGGACTGGAAGCGCCACACTGTCTTTGCCACGCAGGTCAAGGGCCGGGTGCCGGCCTACTTTGGCGACTGCCCCGGCGACATCAATACACACGTACTCGAGCGCATGCGCAAGGCGCTCAACGAGCACGCGACATATCCGTACCTCATGGGTAACGCACGGGCCCGCTTGGCGCAGGCTCGCCATACGGCCGAGATTTCGGGTGCGGGAACCAAGCCACTCATCAACCTGGGTGGCGACACCTGGGTACTCTTCCCCTGGCTGGGCAGTTACGCCTTTTTGGCACTCGAGCGCATGCTCAAGATTAAGTGTGCCGCGGAGCTGGGCCTTCGCGGACTCGACCCATCGCGCCCGTACTTTATGCAGTTTAAGATGAAGGCCGACGAGGAGACGTTCTTTGAGGTGCTCGCCGCCGAGGCCGAGAAGGACTTCAATCCCATCGAGCTCGTCTATCCCGGCGAGGTGCCTTATTTTGATCGCTACGACGAGTACGTTCCCGAGGAGCTCGTGCGCAAAGGCTTTGCCGAAGGCGTGCTCGACATCGAAGGCATGAAGCAGCGCGTTCTCGGCTGGCGCGACCACGCCTAAGACCAGTCTTTTTGGGACGGGGAGACCTATTTGTCGTGAAGAACGGTGCCGAGGAAGTCGGCGTCGAAGGGCACGGCTTCGGCAAAGGCGTAGTTGCCGTCGCTGGCGATGAGCAGGTAGTTCTCCTCGCCGCCGAACTCCGCATCGCCACATGGGACCACCCAGGCGTGGGCGAATACCTCGAGTGCCGTGGCAGCGCAATCGCGCAGGAACGTCACATCGCTCCCCTCGCTTGCGCTCACGATATTGGCAACGTAGACGCCACCGACATTTAGGCTGCCCCGCACCAAACGCAACGCTTCAACCGTCGCCAGCTCGCGTACGGGCTCGGCACCGCCAAAGCAATCGCTCACGACCACGTCGTAGCGACGATGGCCCACACTCGTCACACCCAGATACGAGCGAGCCTCAGCAGTAATCACCCGCAAGCGGTCGCCCACCGTGCGCTCCAGCTCGTCCAGATAGAACCAACGGCGCGCCAGGCGCGTAATCTCTCCGTCATACTCGATGACGTCCATGCGCAAGCCCTCGTGCGACATCAGGGCGAATTTAGGATAGGCAAACCCGCCGCCGCCCAGCATAAGCATACGGTCGATGCCGTGACCATAAGCGTCGCGCATCGCATCCTCGGACTCAAACACGTCGTCAAACGCACGATAGTACGCAAAGACGGGCTCGGCCCAACGCTCACCGACATAGCTCGCGCTTTGGTAGACGCCGCCTTGCACCAACACGCGAATCTCATCGCCGCCCTCATCGTGCACGCGTTTCACACGCGCCAACCCATTGCGGGTTCGCGCAACCTGCAGACAGGCAGCGCGAACAGCGACGGCGGCCGCACCAAGCGCCGCGGCTCCCAGAGCAACGCCGGCAACGACGCCGGCAGAAACACTTGGCTTGTTCATCTAGAGCTCCTTTTGCAGATAGAGTCCATGGTCGTAAAAACCCAAATGGCGATAGTACTCGCGTGTGCCAATCGCGCTGATCACGTTGATGCGCGCATAGCCCGCGTCCCGAGCAATATGGCACGCACGCTCTACGAGCAAACGCCCCAATCCATGGTGCTGGGCTGCCTGGCCTTGATCTCCCACGCGCGCCGCCATGCCATACACGTGCACCTCGCGAATCATCGCCTCGTCCGGTGTCGTCGGCAACTCATCCGCATGCGCGGCAACAAAAGCACGATCGGGCAGAGACAGACGCAAAAAGCCCGCGATCTTGCCCTGCGGCGTCACCCACTGCAAAAAGCGCTCGTGCGTCACCGGCGTCTCGTACGCCACTTCCTCGTCAAGGGTCAGCTCATGCAAGTCGGCGCCCGCCGTGCTAATCTCGCGATAGCGAATCTCACGCACTGTCGCGCCTTCCCCACGAGCCGACAAGCGGTTTTCAACGAGCTGACGCAGGTTGGGCTTCTTGTTGCCCACCATGATGTCGTCGGAGCTAAAGTCGCGGATCATGCGACTGATGCGGCAGAACGCCGGCGTCACCACGATGTCGTCGGCCAACACATCGAGCAGCTCTTCCTCGGTATAGGGACGCCACTCGCCGCGCTCATAGCAGCCCACCAGACGCGAGCCCTCGATGAGCGCGCACGGGTAGACCTTGACCTCGTCGGGCATAAAGGCCCCTTCGGTCATAAAGCGCTCGTAGTCGCGCTTGTCCCCCTCGGGTGTGGCGCCCAATAAGTTGAGCATAAAATGCGCATGGATCTTAAAGCCAAAGAGGCGCGCAAGCGAAAACGCCTGCTCGATCTGAGCCACCGAAATGCGACGCTCGTTGATATCGAGCAAATGCTGGTCGAGGCTCTGGATGCCCATCTGAATCTTGGTGCAGCCCAGACGACGAATGAGCGTGAGCGCCTGTGGCGTCACGGCATCGGGGCGGGTCTCGATAACGAGCCCCACCACGCGATGCTTCGCCGTCTCGTTGATGCGCTGCTGACGCTCAAGCTCCTCCATCGTTTCCGTC
>UQZC01000017.1 GCA_900545505.1 uncultured Collinsella sp. | reverse complement strand
AGGCGAACAGCGCGCTGCACGAGATCGCGAGGCAGAGGGTCATGCGCGACCCCGAGACCGCCGAGTACGCCGAGAGGGCCAGGGGGCGGGGAAAGAGCGACAGGGAGGTCATGAGGTGCCTCAAGCGCTACGTGGCCAGGGAGGCGTACCGGGCGCTGATGCACCCGCACGAGATCAGGAGGCCCGAGGACGCCTCGGAGCGCGTGGCGGCCAGGCGCGCGGCGAAGGTCAGCCAGGTGAGGGCGGCGTCCATACTGGGCACCAGCGAGAAGTACATCTCGATGCTGGAGAGGGGCCAAAGGGAGCTCAAGCCCATAAGGAGGGCCTACGAGGCATGGGTCGAGGCCGGACTTCCGCTCGATTGGGACAGGCAGGCCTTCGAGGCCGAGCGCAAAATGGATTCTAAAAAACACCTTGCCAAATAGGAGCGTCAGGACGCAAGAAACCCCCGCCGCACGAAGTGCGCAGCGGGGGTTTCTTGCATGTCCGAGGACGTTCTGAAAAGTAACTTCAGGGCGGGCCCGGACGAGAACAACCGACTACAGGTCGATGTGCGATTCCTTGATCGGGAACGGCTCCGCGAAGTGGCACGCACAGCAGTGGCCCGGTGCGACTTCCTTAAACTCGGGAAGCTTCTCAGAGCAGATACCCTGAGCGATCGGGCAGCGAGTGTGGAAACGGCAGCCGGTCGGCGGATCCAGCGGTGACGGCGGATCACCGGCGAGGATGATGCGCTTGCGGGTCTTCTGGATATCCGGATCAGGCACCGGCACGGCAGACAGCAGCGACTGCGTGTACGGATGGTGAGGCTCGCTATAGAGCGTCTTCCAGTCCGAAACCTCGACCATCTTACCCAGATACATAACGGCAACACGATCGGAGATATGCTGCACGACAGAAAGGTCGTGAGCAATGAAGAGATAAGCCGTACCGAACTTGTCCTGAAGTTCCTTGAGCAGGTTCAGAACCTGGGCCTGAATGGAAACATCCAGAGCGGAGACTGGCTCCTCGCCGATGATACACCTGGGGGTCAAAATCGCGAGATGATCAGCTTGGGCTTCAAAGCGAACGCGCGGGCGATGCCGACACGCTGACGCTGTCCGCCGGAGAACTCATGAGGATAACGGTTGATGTGCTCGGGGTTCAGTCCGACAACGTCGAGAAGCTCGCGGACGCGCTCAATGCGCTCCTCCTTGGTGCCCACGCCGTGAATGGTCATGGGCTCGGAGACAATCTCACCGATGGTCATACGAGGGTTGAGCGAAGCATAAGGATCTTGGAAGATAAACTGCATCTCGCGACGCATGTCCTTGATCTCATGCTTGCTCATCTCGGCAACATCTTTGCCCTGGAAGAACACTTTGCCGGCCGTCGGCTTGGTGAGGCGCATGATGGTGCGGCCCGTCGTGGACTTACCGCAACCAGACTCGCCAACCAGACCGAAGGTCTCGCCAGGATAAATCTCAAAAGAGATGTCATTTACAGCAGAGACGACACGCTTGGAAAAACGCTTGGCGAACATGCCGGACTCAGCGGGGAACTCCTTAGAGAGGTGCTCGACCTTCAGCAGCGGAGTACGCTCGTTGGTATCTGCCATTACGCCTCGCCTCCCTTCTTGGAATCCTTGCGCGTACGGGACGTCACAGGAGCGTTCTTGAGGAACTCGGGGTCGCCA
Source organism: uncultured Collinsella sp. (assembly GCA_900545505.1). Taxonomy (GTDB): domain Bacteria; phylum Actinomycetota; class Coriobacteriia; order Coriobacteriales; family Coriobacteriaceae; genus Collinsella. The sequence continues at coordinate 12,933 of UQZC01000017.1, read as the reverse complement.
GCGTAGTGGCACGCAGAATAGTGACCAGACTCGGTAACAAAACGCTCGGGGCGCTGCTTGCGGCACTTATCCGTCGCATAGGGGCAGCGAGGAGAGAAGACACAGCCCTCGGGCAGGTTCATGAGCGAAGGCGGGTTGCCATGAATCGGCGTAAGCGGCTTCTTCTCATCGATGGCCTGCTCCGGGATGGAGCGGATAAGGCCCCAGGTGTAGGGGTGGCGGCTCTCGTAGAAGATTTCCTCAGCAGTACCGAACTCGACGGGACGGCCGGCGTACATAACCATGATCTTGTCGGCCATATCAGCGACAACGCCCAGGTCATGGGTGATCATGATGATGGCGTTGCCGTTCTTCTCCTGCATTTCCTGCATAAGCTCAATAATCTGAGCCTGAATGGTAACGTCCAGAGCCGTCGTGGGCTCGTCGGCAATCAGGATATCGGGATCGCAGGCAAGAGCCATGGCAATCATGACGCGCTGACGCATACCGCCAGAGAACTGGTGCGGATACTCATTGACGCGCTTCTCGGGCTCGGGAATACCAACGAGGTCCAAAAGCTCGGTGGCACGCTTGAGCGCCTCCTGCTTGGAGTAGCCGCGGTGCAGACGAAGACCCTCGCCCACCTGCTTGCCGATCTTATAGACCGGGTTCAAGGAGGTCATAGGATCCTGGAAGATCATCGCGATGTCGTTACCGCGAATGTGCTGCATCTCTTCCTCGGTCATCTCGAGGATAGAACGACCGCGATAGCGAACGTCGCCGCCCTCAATCTTTCCCGGAGGCATCGAGATAAGACCCATGATGGTCATGGCGGTCACGGACTTACCGGAGCCGGACTCACCGACGACGCCCAGGGTCTCGCCGCGATCGAGCGTGTAGGAGACACCGTCGACAGCGCGAACAACGCCATCCTCGGTGTGGAAATACATCTTAAGGTCATCGACCTCGAGCAGATGCTGGCCCTCGGGAACCGGCTGGTCCTTCAGGTCCACATAGTTCTTGTTCTTCTTCATCCTTATGCGTCCTTCATCTTGACGTCGAGGGCGTCGCGCAGACCGTCACCCAGCAGGGTGAAGGCGAGCACCGTCGAGAGAATTGCCAGACCGGGCATGATCATCATCCAGGGAGCAGTCAGAAGATACTGCTGACCGTCCTGAATCATGGAGCCCCACGAAGGCGTAGGCGGAATAACGCCCATGCCGAGGAAGGACAGAGCGGACTCGGTCAGAATGGCGCCACCAATGTTCATGGTCGCGTAGACCACGATGGAGGCGACGGAGTTCGGGAAGATGTGACGCACGACGATACGAGCATCAGATGCACCCATCGCGCGCGCAGCGTCAACATAATCGTTTTCCTTGACCGTCAAGATTGCAGAGCGGAAGACGCGCGCAATCGAAGGCCAGCCGAGAATGCCGATGGCAAAAAAGACGTTCTGAAGACCACGGCCGATAACGGCGATCATGGCGACAACGAAAAGCACGTACGGGAATGCCAGGAAGATATCCGCGCAGCGCATGATGATCGTATCCCAGATGCCGCCGTAGAAACCGGCTAGGGCACCCATGACCAGACCAATCACCGTGGAGATCGCAGTGGCCATAATACCGACGGAAAGCGAAACACGTGCACCGTAGATAACGCGGACGAGAATGTCACGACCAAGGGCGTCGGTGCCAAACGGGTGCTCTGCACACGGAGCCATCAGCGACGTCTGGGCCATGGTGGTTGAGTCGGAAGCCGTTGGCGAACCGAGCCAGGGCTTAGCCCACAGATCTGCGGTCAGGGCAACCACAACGACGATGATGATCCAGCAGACACCGATAACGGCGAGCTTGTTCTTGCGAAGACGCTTAAAAGCGTCGCCCCACAGCGTGCGGGACTTGGCGGGAGCAGATGCGGCCTTGGTGGCGGTAGCCTGCTCCTGAGACTGAGGATCAGTTTCCTGCATGAGACGTACCTCCCTTAGGCCTTATCCGACGGACCGCCAAGGCGGATGCGCGGGTCGAGGAATGCATAGCTAATGTCGACGAGCAGGTTGATCACCATGACGACGACGACGATGAGCGTAACGCCGCCCATAACGATGGGCCAGTCACGCATGCTAATGGCGCGATAGACCTCATAGCCGATACCGGGCCAGTTAAAGACCGTCTCGGTCAGGATGGCGCCCGAAAGCATGCCGCCAAAGTCGACACCAATATAGGTAACGACGGGGATGAGTGCATTCTTAAGCGCATGCTTGATGATGATCGCGCGATTGGAGAGACCCTTGGCTTTTGCCGTACGGATGTAATCCTGGTTCATGACGTCAAGCAGCTGCGAGCGCATAATGCGTGCAGCATAAGCGGTCGAAACCGAAGCCAGCGTAATGGTCGGAAGCACATAGTGCATCCAATCCTGATACTGAGAGCTGGCACCGCCGGCACCCGAGATCGGCATGGAGAATGCACCGCCCGTGGCGTCCTTGAGAATGACGCCAAAGAACAGTTGCAGCAACATACCGAGCCAGAAGGCCGGGACGGCAACGAGGATCGACGTGGTGAGCGTTACCAAAATATCCCAGAAGGAATAACGCTTTACCGCCGAAATGATACCCGCACCGATACCCATGATTGCCTCGAGCACGATGGCGCACGCGGCAAGTTTGACCGTATACGGATACTTCTGGGCAAAGATTTCCGTAACCGGCAGCTTGCGCTGATACGAATTGCCCAGATCGCCATGAAGCAGGCCGTTCATGTAATACAAGTAACGGTCCACGAGCGACGTTTGAACGGGGTCGCCGTTCTCGTCAAGGATCGCGTTGCCGTCCTCGTCCGACTGGACCAGGTGATAGCGGACGCGAAGCTGAAGCTCCACCTCGGGGGACAGAGCCTTGTCTCCACCGATCAGCTTGATCGGATCTCCCGGCACGATATTCTGGAGGGCGAACAAAATCAGCGTAACGCCCAAAAACACCGGGATGAACTGAAGCACACGTTTAACGATGTACTTACCCATACCACTCCCCTATCTAGGGATTAACCTAAATGGGATGCCGATCGCCAGACCGGCATCCCAAAATTACCATCAGCCAGTTTACCCCAGGTTAGGGAGAACTGTATGTTTCCCATGAGGTCTACGTAAATACTTGACCCTCACGGAAGCTGCAAACTCTTAGGCGAGCTCAGCGGTACCCAGATCGGCGTGCTTCTGCGGATCGACATAGAGGTGCTTGATGCGATCGGAGCCGGCGATGGTGTGCGTGTAGAACATCACCGGGATGACCGGGCAGTCGGCAGCGACCATTGCATCGGCCTCCTGCATCTTAGCGACGCGCTCTTCGTCGTCAACCGTGGTACGGGCCTCGTCGACCTTGGCGTCGAACTCGGGGTTGTTGTAACCAGAGCGGTTGTCGCCACCGAGGGAGTCGGAGTGGAACAGCGGATACAGGAAGTTGTCCATGATCGGGTAGTCAGCAATCCAACCCAGACGACCGAACTGATAGTTAAAGTTCTGATACTGCTCGAGCAGGGCAGACCACTCGGGGGTATCGGAGACAGCGGTAACGCCAACCTTGGCGAGGTCGCCGATGATGGACTCCATGATCTCCTTGTGGCCACCGTCCTGGTTGTAGGACAGAGTCACGTTAATGCCACGATCGCCGTTAGCACCAGCGGGAGCAACCTTGTCGAGGTACTCGTTAGCCTTGTCGACGTCGTAGGCGCAGAACTCCCATGCGCCCTCCTTGTAGCCATCGATGCCCGGAGGAACAATGCCGTCGGCAGGGGTACGGGTACCCTTGAAGATGGTCTTGCAGATGGCCTCACGGTTGATGGCCAGGGAGATACCCCTGCGCAGGTCGGCGTTGTTGAACGGCTCGGCCGTGTTGTTGCAGGTCAGGTAGTAGGTGGAAGGCTCGGCGCCGAGCAGCATGCGCTCGCCGTCACCCATGGTGTAGCCGTCCTTGGACACGCCGCGATCCTTCTTGGCGGCGTCGATCTGAGCGACGGGAACATCGCAGACATCGAGGTTACCGGCCTGGAACTCCTTGTAGGCGGTCTCCATGTCCTTGATGACCTGGAAGTGGATGCCATCGATCTTGGCCTTGTCGCCATAGTAATCGTCGAACTTCTTGAGGTTGATCTCCTGACCATCCTCCCACTTGCCGTCCATCATGAACGGGCCGTTACCGACCGGTGCAAGGTAGAAGCTCTTGACATCGGACTCGGCGCACTCGGGAACCGGGGCCAGAGCCGGGTGAGAGGCGACGAAGGGGAAGTCGGCGTAAGCGGAAGACAGCTTGACGACGAGGGTCTCATCGTCGGGGCAAGTAACACCGCTGAGCTCGGTAGCGTTACCGGCAAGCAGGTCGTCATAGCCCTCGACCATGGAAAGGTGATAGGAGACCTCGGAAGGGCCGTACTCGGTAGCGATGGCCGACTTGGTGTTGACCAGACGCTCCCAACCGAGCTTGAAGGACTTGGAGGTAACGTCGTCACCGTTGTGGAACTTGGCCTTCTTGATCTTGAAGGTAAACTCGGTGGCGTCGTCGTTGGCCTCAAAGGACTCGCAAGCCAGCGGAACGATCTCGCCCTTCTCGGCGTCATAAGAGGTCAGAGCGTCAAAGAGCTGGTACTCGACCTGAGTGCCCTGGTCCTCCTGGACATTGTAGGGGTCGATGCAGACCGGGTTGTTGATGTAGAAGTTCAGCGTCGAACCGGACTCAGAACCGGAAGCGTCGCCGCCCTTCTTGCCGCATGCGGCAAGAAAAGCCATGGAGCTCGCAGCGAGGGTGCCGCCAACAAAGGCGCGACGACCCATAACGGGCTGGTGGAACATAGAATCAGCCATGCCATCCTCCTTATGAGATAGGACAAAGAAATGTTCAGTCGGACACATGTCGAGACAATCCGATCCGAACCATCAAAACGCTGCCCGCTGCTATGGCTGGTTATGCACAACAGGCCAACGTTTTGCAATACAGTAGCGCATTTTATGCACGATTTGGGGCTAATTCCGGTTAACGGTCAAGAATTTCTTTAGTTGGGCGCAGTATGTGGTGATATTTTTGACTCTGTTACGAATATGTAAACAAAAAAGGGTCCCGCACTTGCGGAACCCTTTACAAGTACTTATGCGGCTCGTGATTAGTAGCCCACGATGCCCTGCGGGAAGAAGAACATGCACAGCACGACGCACACGGCAAACACGACAGCCATGATGACGGTCAGGCGGTCGAGGTTCTGCTCCATAACACCTGTGGCAGAGCTGGAGTTATACAGCGAGCTAGCGATCATATCCGAAACGCCGGTACCCTTACCGGAATGCATCAGGACGAGAATCGTCAGCGCCACGGCAGAAACAGCCCAAACGACAAACAGAAGAATCTGGAACGGACCCATAGATAAGCTCCTTAATAGAACAATTCAAACTCCAGTACTGTACCACAATCCCCCGCTCTCCCCTACCTGCCACTCGGGGACGGTGCGGAAATGGCAGAAATACCAAAAAGGGGGTTGCCCAAATATGGGCAACCCCCCCTGCAAGAAAACGCTTGGAGTTTTCTCTTAGGCCTCGGTGGCGAGCACGCGACCCGTCATCTCGGCGGAAGGCTCAATACCAGCCATGGTGAGCATGGTCGGAGCGATATCGGAAAGACGACCGTCCTCGATACCGGTGAGCTGTGCCTTCTCATCAACGATGATGAACGGCACACGGTTGGTGGTGTGAGCCGTAAACGGATGCTTGGAACCGTCAGAAGCAACGTCAAACATGTGATCGGCGTTGCCGTGGTCGGCGGTGATCAGCGCAAAGCCACCCTTGGCGAGAATCGCCGGGACAACCTTGGACAGGGCATCGTCAACAGCCTCGACGGCCTTAACGGCGGCGTCGAAGACACCGGTGTGACCAACCATGTCGCAGTTCGCGAAGTTCACGATGTAGAAATCAGCGCGATCCTCGTTGATGGCGGCGACAAGCTTCTCGGTCACCTCGGGAGCGCTCATCTCGGGCTGCAGATCGTAGGTAGCGACCTTGGGGGAAGCGACGAGCACGCGCTCCTCGCCCTCCTTGGGCTCCTCGATGCCGCCGTTGAGGAAGAACGTCACGTGGGCGTACTTCTCGGTCTCGGCGGTGTGCAGCTGCTTCAGGCCATTGGCGGCGATAACGTCGGCCAGGACGTTCTCAGGGAACGTCTTGGGGAAGGCGACCTCGACGTCAAACGTCGGATCGTACTCGGTCATCGTCACAAAGTGAGAAAGCTTGATCTGCTCGCGCTCAAAGCCGTCGAACTCCTTGTCCGTGAACACGCGGGTCATCTGACGAGCGCGGTCGGGACGGAAGTTGAAGAAGATGGCCGCGTCGCCCTCGTGGATGCCCTCGTTGTGGGCAGCGAAGGGCTCGACGAACTCGTCGCCGCGCGGATCCTTCTCGTAGTAGGCCTTGATACCGGCAACGGGGTCGGTATCAGCATCGGACGCGTTGACCATGACGTCGTAGGCGCGCTGGATGCGCTCCCAACGATTATCGCGGTCCATGGCCCAATAACGGCCCGAGACGGTGGCAACGCGAGCGTCGCAACCGGTCTCCTCGGAGATCTTAGCCAGGAAGGCGCAGAACTCACTCATGTAACCGGCACCGGACTGCGGGTCAACGTCGCGACCATCCATGAAGGCGTGGACACGAACGGTCTTGACACCGTGCTCGGCAGCCATCTTGACCAGAGCCTCGACGTGGTTCATGTGAGAATGAACACCGCCCGGGCTCATAAGGCCCATGAGGTGGAGAGTCTTACCGTCAGCCTTGACGTCGTCCATAGCCTTGACAAAAACGTCGTTCTTGGCGATGGAGCCGTCCTTGATGGCGTTGTTGATGCGCGAAAGCTCCTGGAACACGATGCGTCCGGCACCGATGTTGAGGTGACCCACCTCGGAGTTGCCCATCTGGCCATCGGGAAGACCCACGTCCTCGCCCGAAGCGCCGAGCGTGGTGTGGGGGTACTTCTCGTACAGGCTATCAAGGAAGGGCGTCTTGGCAGCGGCGACGGCGTTCTCGCCATCGGCCGGAGCAAGGCCGCAACCATCCATGATGATCAGGAGTGCAGGAAGATGACGCTGTGCCATATGTCCTACTCGCCTGCCTTGACGACCATAGAGGCGAAGTCGGCAGCCTTGAGCGAAGCGCCGCCCACGAGGGCGCCGTCAACGTCGGGCTTGGCGACGAGCTCGGCAATGTTGCCGGGCTTGGCGGAACCGCCGTAGAGAACGCGGATGCCGTTGGCGAGCTCCTCGCCGAACATCTCCTTGAGGGTCTCACGGATAGCGCCGCAGACCTCCTGAGCGTCCTCGGCGGTAGCGGTCTTGCCGGTGCCGATGGCCCAGATGGGCTCGTAGGCGACGACGACCTGCTTGGGGCAGGTGATCTCAAGGCCAGCAAGGCCAGCCTTGACCTGGTTCACGACGTGCTCGACATAGGTGCCAGCCTCGCGGACCTCAAGGGACTCGCCGCAGCAGAAGACGGGAACAAGACCGGCGGCAACGAGAGCCTTAGCCTTCTTGTTCTGGTCCTCGTCGGTCTCGTGGAAGTAGTCGCGACGCTCGGAGTGACCGATAATGCAGTAGGTGCAGCCAGCGGACTTGAGCATGTCGCAAGAAGACTCACCGGTGAAGGCACCCTTGGCCTCCCAGTACACGTTCTGTGCACCGAGGGCGATGGGGGCAGCCTGAATGCGGTCATGAACCGTGGTGATGTCGATGGTCGGAGGGCAGACGAGCACCTCGACGCCAGCCGGAACCTCGGGCAGAGCCTGAGCCAGCTCGTCGGCGAGCTTGGCGGCCTCGGCGACGTCGTTGTTCATCTTCCAGTTACCAGCGATAAGAAGGGTGCGATTAGGCATCGAGAAGCGCCTCCACTCCGGGCAGGGCCTTACCCTCGACGAGCTCCATGGAAGCGCCACCACCGGTGGAGATCCAGCTCATCTTGTCGGCCAGGTTGAACTTGTTGACAGCCGCGACGGAGTCGCCACCGCCGATGATCGAGGTGCAGTCGGCCTCGGCGACAGCCTCGGCGATAGCCTGGGTGCCGTGAGCGAAGTTGTCAAACTCGAAGACGCCCATGGGGCCGTTCCAGAACACGGTCTTGGCGCCCTTGACGGCCTCGGCGTAAAGCTCCTCGGTCTTGGGGCCGATGTCCATACCCTCACGATCGTCGGGGATAGCGTCGGAAGCGACAACATCGGGGACAGCGTCCTCGCCAAAGTGATCGGCAACGCGGTTGTCGATGGGGAGCAGGATCTTGACGCCCTTCTCCTCGGCCTTCTTGAGCATCTCGCCGGCGCGCTCGACCCAGTCCTCTTCCTTGAGGGACTGACCAACGGTCAGGCCCTGAGCCAGGAAGAAGGTGTAGGCCATGCCGCCACCGATAATCAGGGTGTCAGCGGAGTCGATGAGGTGATCGAGAACGCCGATCTTGGAGGAAACCTTGGAACCGCCGACGATGGCGACGAAGGGACGCTCGGGCTCGGCGAAGATGCCGGTCAGCGTGTCGACCTCCTTCTCGAGCAAGAAGCCGGCGACGGCAGGCAGGTAAGCGGCGGGGCCCACGACGGAACCCTGGGCGCGGTGAGCGGTACCGAAAGCATCGAGAACGAAGACGTCGCCATAGGAAGCGAGCTTCTTGGCGATCTCGGGATCGTTCTTCTTCTCACGCTTGTCAAAACGGACGTTCTCGAGAACGAGGACCTTACCCGGCTCGACGGCGGCGACAGCCTCAGCAGCCTTCTCGCCGTAGGTGTCAGCGACAAAGGCAACGTCGAGACCAGAGAGCTCAGCGAGCTTCTTGGCGACAGGCTCGAGGGACAGCTCGGGCTGGAAGCCGGTGCCCTCGGGACGGCCGAGGTGGCTCATGAGGATGACACGAGCGTTGTGCTCAACGAGGTAGTTGATGGTGGGCAGGGCAGCCTTGATACGGGTGGTGTCGCCAACGACGCCATCCTTGATAGGCACGTTAAAGTCAACGCGGACGAGAACGCGCTTTCCGTCGACATCGATGTCGCGGACGGTCTTCTTGGTAAAGGCCATGTTTGCTTCTACCTTTCGTACGTGTCTGCCTCCCATTACGGCAGACGATTTCTTATAAAAAGGGCGCGACCCTAGGGTGTAAGCCCTATAAGGCCGCGCCCTTCTTTAGACGCTCAACGAGCTATTCGCTAAAAGCTAAATTAAGCAACGAACTTCTCGAAGTACTTGATGGTGCGGACCATCTGAGAGGTGTAGGAGTTCTCGTTGTCGTACCAAGAGGTGACCTGAACGAGGGTCTGGCCGTTGCCGAGGTCAGAGCACATGGTCTGAGTGGCGTCGAAGATGGAGCCGTGGGTCTCGCCGACGATGTCGCGGGAGACGATCTGGTCCTCGTTGTAGGCGAAGGTCTCGGGGATGGTCTCGGCGTAGGCCTTCATGGCAGCGTTGACCTCGTCGACGGTGACCTTCTTGTCAACGACGGCGTAGAGGTTGGTCAGCGAGCCGGTCGGCGTCGGGACGCGCTGGGCGGCACCGATGAGCTTGCCGTTGAGTTCGGGGAGAACCAGGCCGATGGCCTTGGCAGCGCCCGTGGTGTTCGGGACGATGTTCTCGGAGCAGGCGCGGGAGCGACGGAAGTTGCCCTTGCGCTGCGGGCCGTCGAGCGGCATCTGGTCGCCGGTGAAGGCGTGGATGGTGGTCATGATGCCGGACACGATGGGAGCGAAGTCGTTCAGACCCTTGGCCATCGGGGCGAGGCAGTTGGTGGTGCAGGAAGCAGCGGAGATGATGTTGTCCTCAGCGGTCAGCGTCTCATGGTTGACGTTGTACACGATGGTGGGCAGATCGCTGCCGGCCGGAGCGGAGATGACGACCTTCTTGGCGCCAGCGTTGATGTGGGCCTGAGCCTTAGCCTTGCTGGTGTAGAAGCCGGTGCACTCGAGAACGACGTCGACGTCAAGGTCGCCCCAAGGCAGGTTGTTAGCGTCGGCCTCCTTGTAGATCTTGATCTCCTTGCCGTCAACGGTGATGGAATCCTCGCCAGCAACGACCTCGTGATCGCGAGCGTAGTTGCCCTGCGTGGAGTCGTACTTCAGCAGGTAAGCGAGCATATCGGGAGAGGTGAGGTCGTTGATAGCGACGATCTCGGAGCCCTCATGACCGAACATCTGACGGAAAGCCAGACGACCGATGCGACCGAAGCCGTTAATAGCAACCTTTACTGCCATTGTGTCTCCTTTCGTAAGGCCCCCGCGAGCTACAGCGCCCGCCGTTGAGGCCCACAAACTAACCACTCGCCTAATATACCTTTTTTTTGACTTGAATTTCACGAGAATGCTCGAAATTGAAAATCAAATTTACGTTAAAACGTTTTAAAGACTAAAATAGCAGCTAAATCCGTATATAAGTCGATACTTCAAACTACCTGTTTGCTTCAATGAGCTTTTCAAGCCGTAAAACACGATGGTAGAGGGCTGACTTCGACAAGGGAGGGTCAGCCATCTCCCCCAAATCACGCAGCGACAGATCGGGATAGCGCTCGCGCAGGTCGCAAAAGACCGCCAAGGCATCCGGAAGCGCATCGCGAAGGCCACGCTGCTCGAGCTCATCGATAAGCGCAAGCTGATGTTGGGCAGCACCGGCGCTTCTGGTCTGGTTGGCGAGCTCGGCATTCACGCGACGGTTCACATCGTTCTTAACCAACTTGACCGCGCGCGCCTCCTCAATCTCGGCAACGCTGCGCTTGGCACCAATCAGCTTTAATAGATGCTCGATTTCCTCGGCGCTCTTAATGTACACGGCATATGACCCCCGCCGTGCATTAACACGAGCATGGACCCCAATCTGCTCCAACAGATCGCAAAGTCCCTTGGTATATTGCTCGCCCTGCACAGCAATCTCCAAATGAAAATCGCCGCGTGGATCGGCCACGAAGCCGCCCGCGATGAGCGCGCCGCGGATATAGGCAAGTCTACAGCAAGGACGGGCGACAATGTGACGCGGCACACCTGCGACGAGCCCTCCCCTACGGTCGAGAATGCCCAGCAGCACCAGAGCCTTATCCAAATCGGGCTGATCAGGCAAGGTGATGAGGTAGTTTCGAACCTTATGCAAGACAGATTTGCGGACGGTGAACTCCGTTTTGAGCTTAAGGATACGATGCGTCAGCGTGATCATCGTGCGCGCGACGGCTCCCGTCTCAGTCGCAACCGTCAAACGATACCGCCCAGAGCCGGTAAGCGAGAGCGTACCACTCACACGCGTGAGGGCGGCAAGCGTCGACAAGTCGCAGTATTCACATTCGGGTTCGCAGCGCGCAAGCTCGTCGCGCACCTCAGCGGTAAACGACATGCAGGCCTATGCCTTCGTGTTGGCGCGCGACAGGTCGCGGTGGGAGATGCTCACATGATACTGAGCGCCTTCCAGGTAACGGGCCGTGGCCTCGGCAATGGCAACGCTGCGGTGCTGGCCGCCCGTGCAGCCGATGGCGATAGAAAGCTGCGGCTTACCCTCCGCGATATAGCCCGGCATCACCGTATCGAGCAGCTGTGTCCAAGCCTTCCAAAACTCCTGCGTCTTGGGATGGTCCAGAACAAAATCGGAGACCTTTTTATCGAGACCGGTCATCGTGCGCATCTCGGGATCGTAGAACGGATTAGGCAGGAAGCGGACGTCGATCATAATGTCCGCCTCGACGGGCATGCCGTGCTTAAAGCCAAACGAGAACACGTGGACGTCCATGAGCTGCTGGTCGGACAGCTCGGAAAATGCCATACGTAGCTTGTTGCGCAGCGCAGAGGTGCGCAGACGGCTCGTGTCGATAATCATATCGGCTCGGTCGCGCACGCCCTGCAGCTGAAGGCGCTCGCGCTGAATGGCATCGGCCGTAGTCTCCCCCGGCTTGGCAATGGGATGACGGCGGCGATTTTCGCTGTAGCGACGAATCAGCACCTCGTCAGAGGCCTCGAGAAACACGATGTCACAGCTCATCTCGCGCTCCTCGAGTGCGGCAACGGCATCGAGCAGCTCGTCAAACAGTCCCTGGCTACGCAAATCGCAGGTGACGGCAAGATGCCTGCCCACGCCCGTATTGATGCCGACGAGCTCGGCAAGCTGGGCGATGAGACGCGGAGGCAGGTTATCGATGCAAAAATAGCCCATGTCCTCGAACACGTGCATGGCCTGTGTGCGGCCCGATCCGGACATTCCGGTGATGATGACGATATCGGGTATGCGCTCCGAGCGCTCCGCCGCATCCATGGCATCTCCCTTTTGCATGTGCTGCCTCCCGAAAACAAGCGCGGGACCCAGCAACCCGGATCCCGCGCGGTCAATTGCCTATATTGAGTATACCGCCCCGAGCGGATACGAGGCCTGTCTTACGCCTCAAGCGCAGCCTTGAACCAACTCGTAATACTCGTGGGGTGCGTGATGGCGGTGCCGACGACAACGGCCCAGGCGCCAGCATCGATCGCGGCGCGAGCCTCCTCGGGCGTGTGCACGCGGCCCTCGCAGATGATGGGAAGACCGGGGAATTCCTCGGTCGCCTGACGCAGGAGCGGCAGATCGGGGCCATCGGCCATGGTACAGTCGATGGCGGCGACGCCGTGAGAAAGCGTGGTGGATACCAGGTCGAAGCCCATATCAACCGCACGGCGAATGTCCTCGATGGTGGCGCAATCCGCCATCAGGAGCACACCCTCCTCGTGCAGCGGGCGGAAGGTATCCTCGACCGTCTTGCCATCGGGGCGCGGACGATCGGTGGCGTCGATCGCCACGATATCGGCACCGGCAGCAACGCAGGCGCGAGCGTGACGCAGCGTCGGCGTGATGTAAACGCCCTCGTGCCCATCCTTCCACAGGCCGATGACGGGAACCTCACAGCGACCCTTAATGGCGGCAAAGGCGGCACAGGACCGGCCGGCCTCGTTGA
>UQZC01000016.1 GCA_900545505.1 uncultured Collinsella sp. | reverse complement strand
CTTCTTGTCCAGGAAGACCTGCACGTCGCGTGGGTCCATGATCTCGGTGACGATCGGCATGTCGAGCTCGGCAGACGCCTCGCACAGCAGGTCGAGGCCGGCAGGGCCCATGCCCTGGTAGGCGTAGGGGGAGGTGCGGGGCTTGTAGGCACCGCCGCGCAGCATCGTGGCGCCGGCGGCCTTTACGCGACGTGCGATGCGGATGAGGTTCTCGCCCTCGACGGAGCAGGGACCGGCGATGACCTGGAACTGGTCGCCGCCGATCTTGACGCCGTGGCCGGAGTCGATGACGGAGTCCTCGGGGTGGAACTTGCGGTTGGCGCGCTTGAACGGCTCCGAGACGCGCTGCACGCGCTCGACGACATCCATGGACTCGAGCAGGAACGGGTCGATCTTGGTCGTATCGCCCACCAGGCCGATGATCGTCTCGTTCTCGCCGCGCGAGACGTCGGTCTTCAGGCCTTTTTTCTCAATCCAGCTGACGATATGGCCGACGGCCTCGTCGCTGGCGCTCTGCTTTAAAATTGCAATCATGGTGTGCCTCTCACCTCGATGGATAACTTTTGCAAAAACGGCCCGCATCGCGAGCCGTGTATATATGGTGCATGAGAGTTTATACTATCTGACTCGCTTTTGCCTTCTAAAGTGGGCCGTTGCGCCGCGTCTTCCTCGGAATTGCAAAGCTTTTTCTTTTATTTTGATAGCCCGTGGTGCACTTGGGTATAATGCCAAACGTTGGCCCTATTAGCTCAGGGGATTAGAGCGTCTGCCTCCGGAGCAGAAGGCCGTTGGTTCGAATCCAACATGGGGCACCATCGAACGTAAGACCGTCCGAACCTCGCATGGTCCGGGCGGTTTTTCTTATACCGACGCGACGTGATGGGACGTGGTATGGCAGCAACGGATATCGAGCGTGGACTCTCGACCGCCGAGGTCGAGGAGCGCATCGCCGCCGGTAAGATCAACCGCAACATGGAGCTCAAGACCAAGTCGGTCAAAGAGCTCATCATCGAGAACCTCTGCACGTTGTTCAATTTGATCAACGTGATCTTGGCGTTCCTGGTCATTTTGACCGGTTCGTTTAAGAATCTGACGTTCCTGTTCGTGGTGTTCCTTAATACCGCTATTGGCGTCATCCAGTCCATGCGTTCCAAGAAGATGGTCGATAAGCTCACACTGCTGACCTCCAAGAAGGCCATCGCGGTGCGCGACGGCGCCGAGGTGGAGCTCGACCTGGACCAGATCGTGCTCGACGACATCATCCGCCTGGGGCGCGGCGACCAGATTCCGGCCGACGCCGTGGTGGTATCGGGCGAGGCGCTCGTGAACGAGAGCCTGCTGACGGGCGAGAGCGACCTTATTAAGAAGCAGCCCGGTTCCGAGCTCATGAGCGGCAGCTTTATCGACTCGGGCCTGCTGCGCGCCCGCGTGATCCATGTCGGCGCCGACAACTACGTGGCCAAAATTAATAACGAGGCCAAGTACGTCAAAAAGGTCAATTCCGAGATCATGAACGCGCTTAACGCCATCGTGCGCTTTGCGAGCATCATCATGATCCCGCTCGGTTTGGCGTTGTTTGCCTCGAGTGTGAGCGAGCTGTGGGATGCCGCGGGAACCCCGGGCGATAGCGCGCTTTCGTGGTGCTTCTCCGAGCTGTTGGCCGGTCATGTGCCTTCGTCGGCGCTGCTGTCCACGGTGGGCGCCCTGCTGGGCATGATCCCGCAGGGCCTGGTGCTGCTGACCTCGTCGGTGCTCGCCATCGCCAAGGTGCTGGCGCAGCAGCTCTACTGCATCGAGACGCTCGCTCGCGTCGATGTACTGTGCCTGGACAAGACGGGCACCATCACGTCGGGCCGCATGGAGGTCGAGGGCACGTATCCGCTGCCGGTTGAGGGCGTGAGCCTAGACGCCGGCTCGGACGAGGCGGCCGTTCCCGTCGATACCACGGTGCTCGATTTTGCGCTGGCTAACGTCGCGCGTGCGACTTCGGCCGATGCCAACGAGACCTGCCAGGCGCTGCTCAACTATTACGCCGATCGCCCGGTCGAGGTGTCTGAGCCGCTGTCGGTCATTCCGTTCTCGTCCTCCAAAAAGTGGAGCGGCGCGTCGTTTGCGCAGGGCTCCTATGTGATGGGTGCGGCGCAGTTTGTGCTCTCCGATCGTGTGTTTTCGCAGGTCGAGAACCGTGTCGCCGAGCTTGCCGATACCTGCCGCGTGCTCGTGGTAGCGCGCGTGGACGGCTTTTCGCCCGATGGCGATATGGTGGCCCGTGGGCTTTGTGACCATCCGCGACGAGATCCGTACTTCGGCGGCCGAAACCATCGGCTACTTTAACGAGCAGGGCGTGACCCTCAACGTGATCAGTGGCGACGACCCGCGTACGGTGTCGTCGATCGCGCGCGTGGTGGGCGTGCCGGGGGCGGACGCTTATGTGGACGCCACGACGCTCGATACGCCGGCCAAGCTCGATGCCGCAGTGGACCGCTACCATGTCTTTGGTCGTGTGACCCCGCAGCAGAAGCGCGAGCTCGTGCAGGCGCTCAAGCGCCGCGAGCACACCGTGGCCATGACGGGCGACGGCGTCAACGACGTGCTGGCGCTCAAGGAGGCCGACTGCTCCGTCGCCGTGGCGGCTGGCTCCGATGCCGCGCGCAACGTGGCCGAGATCGTACTCGTCGACAACGACTTTGCCTCTATGCCCGCCGTGGTGGCCGAGGGCCGTCGCTCCATCAACAACCTGCAGCGTTCGGCCTTACTGTTCCTGACCAAGACGCTGTTCTCGATGGGCCTGGCGGCGCTGTGTATCGCGCTGCCGCCGTACCTCTTCGAGCCCATCCAGATGACGCTCATTAACTTCTTCTGCATCGGCGCGCCGGGCTTTGTGTTGGGCCTGGAGCCCAACAATGCTCGTGTGAAGGGTGCGTTTTTGACGAACGTACTCAAGCGTGCACTGCCGGCGTCGATTGCGGTCATTTTGGCTGCGGCGCTCGATATCTTTGTGGCGCGCGTGTTTGGCTTTAGCCAGCTCACGCTGTCTACGATGTGCCTGCTTACGTCGTGCGCGGCGAGCGTCAGCCTAATCTGGCGCATCTCGCAGCCTCTCACGCCCTTACGTGTGGTGCTCTTTGTGTTTGTAGTCGCCGGCATCCTGGTGGGCGTTATCGGATTCCCGGAGCTGCTGTCTATTGCCAACCTGTCGATGGGCCAGATGGTTATCTTGGCTGTTATCGTGGTCTTTACCTGCTCGGTGTTCTTTAAGCTCGCCACGATGATGGATTCGCTCAAGCCGCGTCGTCGTCATGCCGCAACTGGTTTTGGCCGCGGTGTGCGCGTCCACCTGGGTCGCGGTGGCGGCAAGGTGAGCTCGACGGGTTCGACGGCCGAGCGTTTTGCCAAGCGCGTCGCCGCCGACATGGCGCAGCGCCGCGAAGATCGCACCGCTCGCGAGGCCGAGGCCCGTGCACTCGAGGGCGTGGCCCAGGCCCAGCCCAAGAAAAAGAGGAGTACCGGAGCCAAGCGCTCTCGCGTGACCAAGTCCGCCCAAGGCATCAAAGTCTCGATGCCAAGCAAAAAGAAGAAGTAACTACGCGCCCTGGCGATGTTGAATTGGTGCCTTGCTCCTGTGGGGCCGTGGCGATGTTATGCTCTAACCTCGATTGTTTGAATTGCTTCGAAAAGAGGATGCCGTGATCTGTCCGCATTGCCTTAAGACTATCGAGGACGGCGCCTCGTTCTGCCCCTACTGCAACGCCTATGTGGGTCCGGGCGATGGCCCCGAGCACACCGAGTTCGTGTTCTGCGAGGGCTGCGGTGCCCGTCTTTCTCCGCACGATCGTACGTGTCCCAAATGCGGACGCCCCGCTCCGGGTATCCTCTCCGAGGACGCGGCCGCATCCGACCTGGCAGCGGGCCGCACGGCGGGCTTTCCGCGCCTAACGCAAGAGCAGATCGATACCGAGGTGCCGCATGCGCCCGCCTCAGCTGCCGGCAATGCGGTACCGGCGGCCCGCAGCTCCCCTCCCCACCTGCCGCGGTTCTTTCGGACGCCGCCGATCCTAACGAGACCTGCGTGCTGCCGGCTTTCGATAAGGATTTCGGTATCCCCAAGGTCGATATTCCCACGCCCGTTTCCCTGCACGACGATGCTCAAAAACCCAAGCGCAAAGTGCATCCCGACGAGGACGCCTATCACAAGCACAAGCGTCATATCCCCAAGCCGCTCATCGTCATCGCGGTACTTGCCGTCGTTTGCGGCGGTGCCTATTGGTTCGTGACGACCGATCCCATGGGTGTCATGCCTGGCTTCTACGACCAGTTTGGCCAAGCTGCACAAACCACCTTCCCCACGCGCCAAAAGGGCGAGGCGACTGAGGACGATACCAAGCAAGACGATTCTGCCGAGGTGGTCCAGGAAGAAACCGTGCTGACCGATGATCAGCTCTATACCAGGCTCGACGGTCTGTATCAGACCATCGTGTCCTACGGTGACGAGGACCAGATCGGCGAGGTCATCGATTCCTTTAACAACGGCTATCTCCGAACGCCGCTGTCCACCCGTCAGGAGCTGTCGCAGAGTGCCTACGCCCTGCGCGACCAGATCAAAAAGACGCAAGATGAGCTCAACAACCTTAAGTACCAGGACGATACGGTCTATGCGGATGACATCGCCCACTTAAAGCAGCTTGCCGAGTGGATGTACGAGCGCGTCGACGTGATCTGCCAGAGTTGGGACATCTCGCTGGCCATTCCCGATGGCGAGTCGATGAGTTCCCACCAAAGCGAGATCCTGGCGCCCATCGCGCAGGGCGGCAACAGCGCACTGAACCAGTACGACGCCAATGTGGGTTCCTGGAAGCCGCAGCAGCGTTCCTAAAATTAGTTCGCCATAGTCGGCATAACCTACGTGCGCAATTGATGTAAGCGCATGCTTATTGCTACAATTCTTACAAATATGCTTTAAACGCACGAGGAAGGAACCACATGTTTGGTTTTAAGAAAGAGCTCTACACGCCCGAGTATCAGCTTGCCGGCGACGATTGCGCCGTTATCGAGACGTCGAAGGGTACCATCAAGGTCAAGTTTGACGGCGATGGCGCTCCCATTCATGTCGCGAACTTCTGCGAGCTTTCTACGATGGGCTTCTATGATGGCCTTAAGTTCCATCGCTATGTGCCCGGTTTTGTCATCCAGGGCGGCGACCCCAATACCCGCGATATGTCCGGCGCCGACGTCGCCGCTGGTCTTGAGGGCCCCGACGGCATGCCCGGTACCGGTGGCCCCGGCTACTGCATCAAGGGCGAGTTTGCCACCAATCCGCGCAACAGCCATGTCGATGGTGCCCTTGCCATGGCACGCTCCATGGACCCCGATTCCGCGGGTTCGCAGTTCTACTTCTGCCTGGGCGCCCAGCATAACCTCGATTCCGGTTACACCGTCTTTGGTACCACGGTCGAGGGTCTCGATGTGATTTCGCAGCTGCGTGCCGGCGACGAGATCGTCCATGTCGAGATCGTTCACGAGTAAAGGGGACTTCCTTGAATAGCCAGCTGATCCAACAGGGCCGCGCCGCTTACCGCGCGGGTGATTTTTCCGCTGCAGCCCAGATGCTTGGGGCGGCAAAGACTCCCGATGAGATTATGGGCGAGGCCGATCACCTTCGTGGCAACGCCTTGATGCACCTGGGCATGTATGCCGAGGCCGCCGAGGCTTATGCTGCCGCCCTCAACGACGGCACCTACGGCAAGCGCGGCGCGCTGCTCACCAACCGCGGCAAGGCGCTCGCCGCCGTGAGCGACTACACGACGGCCGCCCAGGCGTTCTCTGCTGCTACGCAGGATGCTTCCTATGCCACGCCGTTCAAGGCCTATCTGGGCCTGGGCAATGCGCTGTTCCAGTCGGGCGATTATGCCAACGCGGGTACTGCCTTCCGTCAGGCTGCCATCGACGGCGCCAATCCGGCTCCCGCCGCCGCACTCGGCGAGCTCGGTCGTTGCTTCATTAAGCTCGGCCGTCCGGCGGATGCCGTGGAGACCTACCGCACGGCTATCGACTTTGCCGGCCCCCGCGACGACACGCGTGCGCTCAATGCCGGCATGGGTCAGGCGCTTTCTGCCGCCGGCCGTCCCTCCGACGCACTCGACGCCTTTAACGCCGCTACTGCCGATGGCATCTACCAGCTCACTTCCGAGCAGGCCGATGAGCTTGCCCGCGTGCATGATTCGCTTGCCGCACTGTCTGCCCAGACGGCTATGGCCACGGCTCCGGCGCCCGCGATGGACGCTCCTGCCGTCGATCCGCTCGATCCTACGGGCGCGACCGGTCAGTTTATGCCCGATCCCTCGGACACCGGCTTCTTTACGTTGTCCGAGTCCGAGATGGTCCAGCAGGACCGTCAGGACCGTAAGCAGGCCAAGGTCCGTCGTCGCCATCGCCACACGGGTCTCAAAGTCTTCATCGTGCTGCTTCTGCTCATTTTGATCGCCGCGGGCGGTCTGGGCTTTGCCTACACGCGCGGCTTTGGCTTCCCGTCCCAGGAGTCTGTCGTTACCGATCTGTTCCAGGCTGCCGGCGACGGTGACACCGCAAAGGCCGAGTCTTGCCTGGCCTCGAGCCTGTCCGAGGACGCCAAGTCGATGATCATCTCCTCGATTCCGCAGGGTGCCACCGTGTCCGTCGAGGGCATGGATCAGTCCATGACCGAGACGACCGCCAAGGTCAAGGCTTCGCTGTCCAAGGGCGGCGAGCAGGAGTACACCGTCAAATTCGTGCGCTCCGACAACCATATCGGCTGGGCCGTTTCCTCGCTCGATATGGATTTCTCGGCTGCTGACAACCAGTAGTGACCTTATGGGATTTAGCTTTGCCCGGCGCTTCACCGCAAGTGAGGTGCCGGGCTTGCGCTAGTATGATGAGCTAGTAGTTTTCCAGCAATCATCCAACACATCAGGAGTTGCGTTGTTTTCTTTGATGGATATGTTCTTCGGTAGCTATGCGGGCGATCTTGCCATCGACCTCGGCACCGCAAATACGCTTGTCTCCGTGCGCGGCAAGGGCATCGTCATCCGCGAGCCCTCCGTCGTCGCCATCGACAAGAACGACGAGCGCATCCTGGCGGTCGGCATCGAGGCCAAGCGCATGCTCGGTCGTACGCCCGGCAACATCGTGGCCGTTCGTCCCCTTAAGGACGGCGTTATCGCAGACTTCGATGTTACCGAGGCCATGCTTCGCTACTTTATCGACAAGGCGTCCGAGAAGCGCTATCCGTGGACTCCGCGTCCGCGCGTTGTCGTCTGCGTTCCCTCCGGTGTCACGTCGGTCGAGAAACGTGCTGTCTTTGAGGCCACGATCCAGGCCGGTGCCCGCCAGGCCTATCTGATCGAAGAGCCTATGGCCGCCGCTATCGGCGCCGATCTGCCCGTCGAGGAACCCACCGGCTCCATGGTCATCGACATCGGCGGCGGTACCACCGAGGTCGCTGTTATCGCCATGGGCGGTATCGTCGTCTCGCAGTCCATCCGTATTGCCGGTGACGAGTTCGATCAGGCTATCCTCACGCACGTTCGTGATGCCTACAACCTGGCCATCGGCGAGCGTACGGCAGAGGACATCAAGATCAAGGTCGGCTCCGCCGTGCCGCTCAAGGACGAGCTCGACGTCGAGGTCAACGGCCGCGACGTGATTACCGGTCTGCCCAAGACCGTGCGCATCGAGAGCGAGGAGATTCGTCGCGCGCTCAACAAGCCGCTCGACGAGATGGCCAAGGCCGTCAAGGACGCCCTCGATGCCACGCCTCCCGATCTCGCCTCGGACCTTATGTACTACGGCATTTTGCTGACCGGTGGCGGCGCGCTGCTGCGCGGTCTCGACGTGCGCCTGCGCGATGAGACCGGCGTTTCGGTCAACGTCAGCCCCACGGCGCTCGATAACGTCGTTAACGGCTGTGCCCGCGTGCTCGAGGCCAATGCGTTTGATGGCGGTTTCGTCCAGACCAATGCTTAATTTCCAAAAGGTGGATTCCATTTGGCGCGATCTTCGGGTTTCTCCACAAATCTGAATACCAAGCGACAATCAACGGGTATGCGCCCGTTGATTGTTTTCAGCCTGATTTCGGTGTTGCTGCTCACGTTTTACATCCGCGAGGGCGAGGCAGGACCGATTCATGCCGTGCGTTCGGGCGTAACGACGATTACCTCGCCGGTGCGCTTTGTGGGTTCGGCTGTGGCGGCTCCTTTCAATGCCATCGGCAACGTGTTCTCTAACCTTACGGCGTCGCAGGACACGCTCGACGAGCTCAAGAAGCAAAACGAGGAGCTGACCTCTAAGGTTGCCGAGCTCTCCGAGGCTCAAAAGACCGCCGAGCGCCTGGAGGGCCTGGTCGGGCTGCAATCGACCTACAACCTCAAATCGACCGCAGCTCGTATCGTTGGTGCCTCCGGCGATGCCTGGACCTCGACCGTTACCATCGACAAGGGCTCTGCCGACGGCCTTACCATCAACATGCCCGTGACGAGTTCTGCCGGTGTTATCGGCCAGATTATCGAGGTATCGGCCAAGACCTCTACCGTGCGCCTGATTGGCGACGAGAACTCGGGCGTGTCCGCCATGGTGCAGGACACGCGCGCCCAGGGTATGCTGCAGGGTCAGGCTGACGGCACGCTGCGTCTTGAGTACGTGAGCGTCGACTCCGATGTTAAGGTTGGCGATATCATCGTGACCTCTGGCATCGGTGGCGTGTTCCCCAAGGGCCTTCCGCTTGGCACCGTCTCGTCGGTTGAGAAATCGGCAAACGACGTGTACTACACCATTGTGGTGCGCGCTCAGACCACGGCCGAGAACAACGAGGAAGTGCTGGTCATCACCTCGCTGACCGACGAACAGTCGGCCTCGGATGAGGACGTGAGCACGGCCAACAGCACGCCGCAGGGAACGTCGCGCGATGCTGCGACCAAGACGAAGGACGAGAGCTCGGATGACAGTTCCGACACGTCCGAGACGACCGATTCTGGCTCGAGCGAATAGGGGGCATGTCCATGGATCTACACGAGCAGGGGATGAGCTCCCGCACGTTTGTAATCGCCGCCATTGTGTGTGTGCTGCTGCAGGCAGGCCTGGCACCGCAGATCTCCATTGCGGGAGGTCGCGTCAACTTCATGATTATCCTGGTGTGCCTAAGCGTGTTCTCGGGCGACCCGACCCGTGCCGTCGTGTGCGGTTTTTGCAGCGGCTTGTTTTATGACCTGTCCGCTGCCGTGCCGGTGGGCGTTATGTCGCTCCTGCTGACCGTGGGTTCTTTTGCCCTGGTGCACAGCGCCGTCGGTCAGACGGGCGGTACCCCGAGTGCGCGCGGCGTCACCGTGGGCGCCTTTGCGCTCGTCATTAATGTGATCTACAGCATCATCTTGCTGTTTATGGGTTTGGAGACGAGCTTTGTCGTGGCGATCTTCGGCCATGCGCTGCCGTCCTCGATCCTGACGGGTCTGGTTGCCATTCCGTTTTTGATGTCCGGCGTCGTGCCGCAGTCCGGCTATGGATTCTCCGCACGTGGCGGACGCCAGACGGGTATGCGCTTTAAGCCCAAGACCCGCAAGCTCAAATAGGGGAGGCCCGTAGATGTCTTCCCAGATGACGGTTATTATCGCCGGTATCGTGCTGGTTGTGGCCATCGTGGTCGCGCTGGTCATCATGCGTCGAGGCGATTCCCGTTTTACCTACGATACACAGCATGGAACGGCCCCGCGCGCCACCGAGGGCGAGGGCAATACCGCGGCGACCGCCTTTAAGGGCCGCTTTTCCATCCTCACCACGGGTGTGGGCGCGATGTTTGCGGCACTTGCCGTCAAGCTGTGGGGCATGCAGATGGTCTCGTCGGACTATTACGAGAAGCAGGCCAATAGTAATCAGACTCGCACCGTTACCACACCCGCTGTGCGCGGCCGCATCCTCGACCGCAATGGCGTGGCGCTTGTCCAGAACCGTCCCTCACTTGCTGTCGTGGCCTACCGCGACCTTGCCGAGGATGAGGTTCTGGTTCGCCATCTTGCCAACGTGCTTGGAATGCCTTATGTGGCGGTCCTTCGCAATATTCAGGACAATACAGAGGGCGCTCAGAGCCTGCATACCATCGCGACGGACGTCCGTCGCTCCACGGTTGCCTATATCAAGGAACACGCCGGCGAGTTCCCGGGCGTCAAGATTGCCGAGCGTACCGAGCGCCAGTATCCATACGGCGAGACGGCATGCCATATCTTGGGCTATACCGGCACCATTACCTCCGAGCAGCTCGAGGCCCAGAATAAGAAAACCTCTGGCGATGATGATGCTTCTGCTGGCAAGATTACGTACCAGTCGGGCGATATCGTGGGCCAGGCGGGCGTTGAGAGCTACTACGAAAACCTGCTGCAGGGTATTCGTGGCGAGCAGACCGTCAAGGTCGATGCCTCGGGCAATGTGACCGGTCAGGCCGGCGCCGTGCCCGCGAAGGCCGGCTCCGACATTAAGCTCACGCTCGACCTTAAGATCCAACAGGCCTGTGAGACGGCGCTGGCGAGCGCTATCGAGCTTGCCAAGACCACTGGCTACAGCAATGCCGGCAACGGCGCTGTGGTGTGTCTCGATCCCAACAATGGCGAGATCCTGGGCATGGCGAGCCAGCCCAAGTTCGATCCGTCCGTCTTTATCGGCGGCGTCTCAAATGACGTGTGGACCGAGCTCAATGATGACAAGGGTTCGCACCCGCTGCTCAACCGCGCCATTAGCGGACAGTACATGTCGGCCTCGACCATCAAGCCGCTCTCGGCACTGGCCGGTCTTGAGTTTGGAACCTACACTTCAACGCAGACAACCAACTGCACGGGTTATTGGACGGGTCTGGGCAAGGCTTGGGGCAAGCGCTGCTGGCTGACGTCTGGCCACGGCACCATGACGCTGCAGTCGGGTATCGCCAACTCGTGCGACCCCGTCTTCTACGACATGGGTAAGGCGTTCTTTTATGACGAGCAACATCCCGAGGGCCTGCAGGAGGTCTTTCGTCGCTGGGGCCTAGGCAAGACCTGCGGTATCGATCTGCCGAGTGAGGGCGCGGGTCGTATTCCCGATGCCGAGTGGAAAGAGTCATACTTCACCGACGCCTCTGCCGAGGACCGCAAGTGGAATGCCGGCGATATGACCAACATTGCTATCGGCCAGGGCGACATCCTGGTGACGCCCCTGCAGATGGCGTGCGCCTATATGGGTCTTGCCAACGGCGGCAAACAGTACGTGCCTCACGTATTTTTGTCTGCCGTGTCGCGCGATGGCGACGGCGATGCCTATAAGTACAATGGCAAGGGCAAGAAGAAGCGCCTGGAGGCCAAGATCAACAGCGATTCGGATTTGGCTCTTGTTCGCAACGGCATGCACGACGTGATTTACACGGCATCGACGTCCCTGGCGGCGCACTTTGGCACCCTGACGCCGCAGGTATACGGCAAGTCGGGCACGGGCGAGAAAAGTGGCGAGGACGAATACGCGTGGTTCTGCGCCTATGCACCGGCCGATGATCCCAAGTATGTCATCGCTACCGTCCTGGAGCAGGGCGGCGGTGGCTCAGATACCGCGATGCATGTCGTGCGCGACGTGCTCGGCGTGATTTATGACGAGCCCGATACCTCTTCGGCCTCGGGCGATTCTTCGGTTCGATAGGAGGCTGCGATGGATTTTTCTCCGGCGGATCTGTTCCGTTCAACCAAGACCGGCTCTCGCAGCAGCCTGGACCGCGTCAACAAGCAACTTTCGGCCTCGCGCGGCACGTTTCGCCAAAAGGTGCATATCGGTGTGCTCGTGGCTACTGTGGCGCTCGTCGCCTACGGTGCCATCATTATCTGGTCGGCTTCGCAGTTTAAGGCCGATGCTTCGTTCTCGCGCCATTTGCTGGGAATTGGCATCGGAGCGGTGCTGGCGGTGCTCGTCTGGCGAACCGACCTGCGCGGTATTTCCAATTTCTCGACGGCGTTGCTCGTCATCGACCTGATCGTGATCTTCTCGCCCAAGATTCCGGGTCTGTCCTATACGGGCGGTCTGGGCATGACGGGCTGGATCAAGATTCCCGGTATCGGCTTGACGTTCCAGCCGGTTGAGCTTGCCAAGCTCATCACCATCTTCTTTATTGCTACGCTTGGCTCGCAGTATAACGGTCGCATCGATACCGTTCGCGACTACGTCAAGCTCTGCGGCATGCTGTCCATTCCGTTTTTGGCCGTCGTTGCCATGGGTGACCTGGGCTCGGGCCTGGTCGTGCTGGTTTCGGGCGCCATCGTCATCTGCATGAGCGGTGCACGCCGCGAATGGGTGCTGTCGACCCTGGCCCTGCTCGTGGGCCTGGTGGCCCTCGTCCTGGCGCTTGATTCGGTCTTTGATTCGTTGCTCGGCCACGATGTGCTCATCAAGCAGTATCAGATGAACCGTCTGACGGTCTTTATCGACCCCGATAATGCCGATTCGGACGATGCCTACAACCTGCAGCAGTCGCTTATCGCCGTTGGCTCGGGCGGCTTCTTTGGTAAGGGCCTGGGGCATGCGACGCAGTCGGCCGGCGGCTTTCTGCCTGAGTTCCACACCGACTTCGTCTTCGCCTTCCTGTCCGAGACCTTTGGCTTTTGCGGTTCCTTTTTGCTCCTGTGCCTCTACGTGCTGCTGATCTTTTCGACGATTCGCGTCGCCTTTAAGTGCGAGTCGCTGTTTTTGCGTCTTTCGTGTGTGGGCATCGTTGGCATGTGGGCGTTCCAGACTTTCGAAAACATCGGCATGTGCATCGGCATGATGCCGATTACCGGTATTCCGCTACCGTTTATTAGCTTCGGTTCGTCTTCGATGATGATTCAGCTGCTGACGGTGGGTATCGTACAATCCATATGGCGGCATCGTTCGGGCGCCGCGTAACCGCTGGAGGGGTTTGCTATGAAAATTCCCGTAGATAAGCTGACCCGCGCTTTTAAGATGGGCGCGTCCGTTAAGAAGGATTCCGATACGCCGGTGCGCGTCTCGGTCTATCTGGATTCGTCCGCCTCGCGCTTTCTGGCCGAGACGGTGCGTGACGCCTTTGTGCCGCAGACGACCTCGGGCATTGTGCGCGTCGAGCGTCTGGGGGAGGAGCGAATTGCTCCAAAGACCGATACCGATGTGGTGCTGGTGCTCTCGTGTGGTTCCGACCGCTTGGAGAGTGCCGTGCAGGAGCTCGTGATCGCCGGCGCGCCCGTGTGCGTGCTTGCCGAGTCTGCTGTGGAGGTGCCGTTTATCGAGGAGTCCACGCCCATGCTCGGTGTGGTGGCGGCAACCGATAAGACGTATCTGCTCGAGACGCTTGCCCGCTGGATTCTCGATCGCACCGACAAGGAAACGGCTTTTGCGGCGAACTTTGCCTTCATGCGCATCGCGGCGGCCAATCGTATCATCACCTCGTGTGCGCTCACCAATATGGCGACCGGGGCTTTGGTGTTTTTGCCGGGCGCCGATTATCCCGTTATGGCGCTGGCGCAGGTGGGCATGCTCTTTGAGCTCGCTGCCGTCTTTGGACGCGGCATTAAGCCTGAGCGCGGCTACGAGGTCGCCGGCGTGCTTGCCGGCGGTCTTGTGATCCGCGCGGTCACCCGCGCGCTCGTCAAGCAGACGCCGCATATTGGGTTTGCCGTCAAGGCGCTCACTGCTGCCGCGGGCACCTATGGCATGGGCCGTGCGCTCGTTTCGCTCTACGAGCGCGATGTCGACTACAGCCGTGCCAACGAGGTGGTCACTGCCACGTTCTCCCGCGTTCGCGATCTGGTGACCACGGTCGCGGGCGCTACCCGTCCTATGGCGTCCTATCAGGACGCATCAGATCTCGCTGCTTAGGGGTTTTCCGTTGCGCGTTGCATACCAAGACTGTTTTCATTTAATTGAGCCGTTGCTCGCCAAGGTCGAGAAGCCGAGTCGCTATATCGATCACGAGTGGGGCACGCTTTCCAAGGCCGATGCCGACTACCGTTGCTGCCTGATCTACCCGGATGTGTACGAGGTTGGTCTGCCCAACCAGGGCATCGCCATCCTCTACAACATCCTTAACCAGGCCGAGGGCATCTCCTGCGAGCGTGGCTATGTGCCGTGGCCCGATATGGGTGATGCCATGCGCGAGGCGGGTATTCCGCTGCTGTCGCTCGAGGGTGCAGCGCCGGTCGCTTCGTTTGATATCGTCGGCTTGCATGTTCCGCACGAGATGGCGGTGACGAACTTCCTCGAGGCTCTCGACCTCGCTGGCATTCCGCTGTTAGCGGCCGACCGAGGTGAAGACGACCCCATTATCATCGCCGGCGGCCCCTCGGTGTACAACCCCGAGCCGTACGCGGCCTTCTTCGATGCCATCCTCATCGGCGAGGGCGAGGAATCGCTGCTCGAGACCTGCCAGCTGCATCGCCGCCTGCGTGACGAAGGGGTCCCGCGCGCGCAGATTGTCGAGCAGCTCGCGACGGTCGGTGGCACCTATGTGCCGTCGCTCTATGAGGTTCGTCACGACGAACCCTGCTCGCCGCATGGCTACACCGTGCCGCGTGAAGGCAAGGATGCGCCGACCGTGGTCTACAAACGCGTCGTCGAGGATTTTAGCGCCACGAATCCGCTGTCGCAGTCGTGCGTACCCTATGCGCAGCTGGTCCACGACCGCCTGTCTATCG
>UQZC01000015.1 GCA_900545505.1 uncultured Collinsella sp. | reverse complement strand
CGAGCGTGCCTGCGAGTTCTTCGGCATCTCCAAGTACAGCTTCTATAGCTACCTCAATGAGGCAAAGGCTGCCGCCGGCGACAAATAGTCAGCGCGCCTGCACCCCTCCCCTTTTGGGCGCGAGTTCTGGAATGCACGAATCCGAGAGTCGGCCGCTAGGCAAGTTCCATATAATCGATGAATGCGAGTATTTCGAAAGGATGGAACAAGATGGGGTCGAGCAACGCATCACGCAACGGCCGCGGATGCACCGTTTCTGGCGCCAGGCATGCGAAACGCGCGTTTGACGAGGGCGAAGACGATCTGTTTGCGTTGAGCCTCGACGACGTGATGAGCGACCGCCCTTGGACCGCCGAGGAACTCATAGGCGCGGATTCGTGCCCGACAAGTGCAAAGCCCGTGCCTTCCGCCACGCCCGCCCCGGCATCCGTGCCCGCGAACGACTTTGCCACCCGCCCTATCGTGCAGACGATGCGTAAAGCCGCCCCTGCACCCCGTCCTGCTAGCGATCCGTCCGAGACGGCGGCGTTTCTCGCTGCAGCGGCACAGCGCCCCACGGCAGACAGCACGATTCGCTACGCTGCCCCGCAGCAGTCGGCATACACGGCTCCCGAGCCCGAGCTCGAGCCGCCCGTCATGGACCAGAATGATCTTTCCAACCGCCAGTTTGCCTTTGATTCCTGGGCGACGGCAGATCTGGACGAGACCTCGGGCGACATGCCGGCGCTCGGCATTCCGGTAAACCCCCTGTTTGCGGCTGCCGAGGAACGCAACTCCGCATACGACAACACCGCAGCATACGACAACCGCCCGAGCGAACAACCTCGCGCCGGTCGCATCGAAACCGAGGATTACGGCCAAACGTCGAGGGGCTATTCTCGCGACCCGCTTGCCGCCACGCCCGCTCCCGATTACAACCAAGCGAGCGTAAAGGCAGCCTCGGCATCGTCGTATACCCACGGCACCGACGATAAGCGCGCTGCCGATTACCACACCGAAGAAGAACCGCCGCGCTTTTCGGAGTTTTCGCAGGCGGCAAAGGTTGTCTTTATCGCCATCATCATCGCTCTGCTCGGCGTAATCGCATTTGAGGGATTCCAGCTGTTCCGCGGCCCCACCGCGTCCGAATCGGCAACGCAGCAAAAAGAGAACGACGATCAGCACCTGGACATCAACACCCTCAAGGGCGACCCCAACGACGGAGACGAGTAGCGAGGGCTGGGGGCGGCTGAAGCGTCCATATGTAGCACCAGCCTCTACGTGCTGTTTTGTCATCCGGTTACACTTTTCCGGATGTTGAGACCGTCAGATTCGACACTTTTCCGTACTTTCTTACGGCCGATTTTGACACTTTTCCGAATTTAGGCCGAATAATTGCCGCGCAATCAAGCGTCGCTTGCACGTCATTTCGCAGGCGGCGCTTGATTTGTGTCCGCGCATGCTGATAGACTCCATCGTGCCCGCAAGGAGCGGGCGCGTTTTATCCAGAGTCGGGGTAGAGAGTTGGCTCCACGATCCCGACGCCAACCGGCCAAGAGGCACGGTGGCCCTGCCAACATCGATGAAAGGAGTCCGTATGGACAATTTCTCCGTGCGCAGCGAGCGCAATTTCCACAACCTGGCAGCCAAGCCAAAACGAATGCATCTCTTGGACGAGCCGAGCGGCTATGCCTCGGCCATGGTCAAGAGCAGCCTCTCCCACCAGATGCGCTTTACGATGCAGAAGCCCGAGGAAGAGCTCTGCGCTGCTGGCAACCCACATGTGTTGCAGATCAAGCTGCTCGGAGATGACTCGCGCGAGCCGTCGAGTTGGAAGCTGTTTGCAGACGGCACGTGCATCGCAAGCGGCTCGGGTGACTTTGCCCGCGAGTGCTTCTGCAAGGGTGCCGAGGTGTTCCTGAATCTGTGTCGCGATGCCGTCGAGACTGCCGAACTGCGTCAGTGGAGTCAGAGGGAGTATGAGCTGTTGAGTGCCGCGCGCGGGATCGTGGGGGTGTAGGCAGACAGACCAGACAGCTCGTCATACTGGTTGACGCTTCGATTCAAACAGCAGGGCGAAGTCGCGCTTACAGTCCCGCCATGCCAAACCGAATGGCGTTCTCAAAAGGCCTACCTCCCCTCCGCCTTCAGCTTCAGCAGCAGATCGCTCAGCTCGGGGCACTTGCTGGAAAGGCGCGTCTGGGCTCGCTCGCCCATCTCCCACCGTTGGCGAACTTCCTGGGCGCGCGGGCTCACGCGATAGTCCCCGTCCATCATCTGCTTGAGCAACTTTGCGGTCACGCGCGCATCGTGCAGGGCGCTGTGGGCGTGACCCGTCGACTCGTCGAACTCGATGCCAAACCACGTTGCCGCATCACTCAAAGAGACGCACCCGTGGTTGCCCACATCCATAATCGAGGTGTAAAACGCCTGCAGGTCGGCCCAGTCCGTAGGAAATGCGGAAAGATCGATGTGCTTTGCCTGACACTTGGTCATAAGCTGCCGGCGGTCCGCCCCGCTCCAACAGACCACCTGAGCGGAGTAGCGACCGATCCAATCGCTGAGCCTTTTGATCACCACGTAGAGCGGATCGGCCATCGCGGTGTCCACAGCCGATATCCCCGTAAGCTCGCGGACGGGAAACGCAACGCCTTCGGTAAATTCCGTCTGCACAAACTGCGAGAACTCGCCCATAACGTTGCCGTGGTAATCGAGCTTGACGGCGCCGACCTCGATAATCTCATTGCGCAGCCCACGGCGCTGGCGCTGCTTTGGCACCGGCGCAAACTCAAAGTCCAGCACGATCTGGCGCGCAAAGTTCGTCGTATCGATAGCCGAGATACACGGCGTCTTTTCAGCTGACACGGTTAGGGCCTTTCTCCGTCAACTGCCGCTTGCTACATAGGCGGCTACATTGCCGTAAGGATAGGCGCCCGTGCGGACATGAAAGCGGGGCGCAATACCATGCGTCAAGCACACGCCATGCAGACGGCCCCAAGAGAGTCGCCCACTCTATTCAAATGCATGAAAAAGATTGAGGCCCGGTGACTTGAATCAGAGGTCATCCCGGGCCCATCAGAGCTCGTAGAGCTCTTGGTTGCTTTGGTCTCGCTCTTCACGGCGCTTATCGAACTTTCCGAGGCACTCAAGCAGCATTCGAAGCATAACAAGTCGCTGCCATTAAGGCACTGACCTCTTGACCAAGCAACGGCGCTGCCCAGCTATCCACAACTTGGGCTGCCGTCGACTTTATTCTATCCGCGAGCATCTGGTTTACCAAATGGATTTTCGGTAAAGGAAGCCCGACGCCCCGCAAAACCACTACGCCCCAAGTGCCGCCATGGGGATCACCGCCACGCCGTCGTCGCGTGTGTAGGCGATGCTCCCCTTGCCCACCACAATCGCCAAAAACGCCGGCGCGGTATTCTAAGACGCGCTTTCCACTTGAAGCCATGTCGATTCTGGGACACAGTTTCCGCTTGAAGCCCTTCCGGAAAGCACGTCCCATTCCGAGGCTTGAATCCGGGACGTAGTTTCCACTTGAGCTCCTGACGGGAAAGCACGTCCCACTCTGAAGCTCGATTCCGGGATACAGCTTCCGTCAGAGACCTCAACCGGAAACGGCATCCCACTCTGGAGCCAGAATCCGGGACGCAGCTTCCGCTTGAAGGCCGATCCGGAAAGTGCGTCCCAGTCTGAGGCTCGATTCCGGGACGCAGTTTCCGCGAGGGGCCGATCCGGAAAGGCCATCCCACTCTGGAGCCATAATCTGGGACGCGCTTTCCGCCAATGGCCGCAAAGGGAAAGCGCATCCCATTCCGAGCATCACATCAGAGTGCTTGGTTATCTCCGCTCGCACATCTCGATAAACGAAATCAGCTTGACGTCTCCCCTGCTCTCTGCGGTATCCCGACATCCCTGCGTAAAGCCGCGCTTCGAGAAGATCGCATAGCTTTTATGCTGCCGCCTAAAGAGCTCGCTTCGGTACACGAGCTTTTGCAGCACGTCTTCGCTCACCGGTTCATTGCGCCATTTGCATTCCGCAAACAGTGCAGTGCCCTCGCCATCGTCAACAATCAAGTCGATTTCTTCCTGCGTATGCGTGCGATTATCCGTCCCCCACCAGCGCCCGACGCTCGCCGGAACCACATCGAGTTTGCCCGCCCGCGCGAGTTCGTACACATACTGCCTGCATATAAGCTCAAAGACCGTGCCCATGTAATCCGATACGTGCGGCTCAATGCGCTTATACGCCATCTCGGCCATATCGTTTTGAATCAGCCCGATGTTCTGCGGAACAAACATATACCAGAACCTAAACATCTGGTCGCTCAGCAGATACACGGCTCGCTTATTGCTCGTCTCGTTTAGGGGCAGCTCGCGCTCGACAATCCCAAGCGACGCCAGCTTATCCACATAGCTCTTTACGTTGCTCGCAGGGATTCCCGTAGAGCTCGCAATCTCCGAGATCTTCGAGCGCCCCTGAGCAATTGCTTGCACGATCGCATCATATTGCTCGGGATTGCGGCACTCTTGCAATAGCAGGTTACTTGGCTCCTCAAAGAGATAGCCCGTAGGCGTAAGAAAAAGACGTTTGATGTTGTCCTTGAGCGATACGCTAGAATCGACTTTCTCGATATATGCAGGAATGCCGCCCGTCATGCCATAGCAAACCGCAGCGTCTTCGCGATCCATACTCTGCCACAGGCCGAGGGTCGTCGTATAATCGAGCGGCATGATCTTAAGCTGGGCCGTACGCCTACCGTATAGTGGACTCTCGTAGCCCAGCACCTGCTCTTCCATGAACGAAAGCGACGACCCGCACAGGATAAGCATGAGCTTGGTCTCTTTGTACAAGTGATCGATCTTGTCTTGCAGCAACGAGCTGATCTCGGGATTCGATTGGGCGAGATAGGGATACTCGTCAATCACGACAATCAAACGTTCCGTGCGAGCCATGGTGGCCAATGCATCGAACGCCTCGTCAAAACTACGAAACGACACGCCTGCAGCACCAACCGAGCCTGCAAGTATCGCCTGGCTAAAGCCATGCAGGTTTGCCTCTGCGTTGGTACGACGAGCTTGAAAGTAAATGGCCTTCTTGCCTTGGATGAACTCTGTGATAAGGCGCGTTTTACCCACACGACGGCGGCCGTAAATCACAGGCATCTCAAAGAAGCCCGTGCCATACAGTCGATTGAGCTCGGACATTTCCGCCGTTCTTCCAATAAACATAGGGCCATCCTTCCTTTACGTTATAGCTAGCTATATTATACCTTCCTATAATATAGCTAGCTATAACGTAATTCGATAAGTGGGCCACGCAAAAGGGCGGTATACCACCGCACGTGGACCATTCCGGAAAATGTATCCCGTTCTGGAGCCAAAAACTGGGCCGTAGTTTCCGCAGGTACAAGACGACGATCCGCGGCCCTTATCACATGCCTTCAAATATGCGATCCAGAAACATAAAACAGCAGATAGATTGCTCTGTTTTTGGAAAAGTACACGTCCCGAAACTTACCAAGGCTTCATAACTAGCTACCGTTCACGGGTGCCGATTACCGCCCACCGATTCGGATGTAAAAATGTCGCCGAAAACAGGCCATCTACCTGCATGGTTAGATTTTGGTCAGCTTTTGGTCAGTTGAGCGGCAAGTTCCGGCTGATACGTTTTTGCCACCCCAAAAAAGGAGGCGATAGCCCATGGCGCATTGCAACGACCAACTCATCGACCAGCTGTTGAACCAAGCCGAACAAGAGGGACGATGCCTTATTCCCCCGAGCGCGGCAATCCGAAAAGCGCTCCTTCGGCGCACCGGCGACATGGTCGTCTCCCCCATGCCGGGGTTGTTTGCGCGAAAAACGCGCTGGGATGAACTAAACCGAGCGCAACGCCATTGCGAGATCATTCGCGCCCTTGCGATCATCCACCCCGATTGGACGTTCTGCTCGTTTTCGGCAGCATGTCTCCTGGGGCTCGAGGTCTCGTGGCGACACCTGAATGTCGTGCATGTTTGCAGCTCGACAAAGCCGTCGGCTCGTCCGGGCGCACATATTCAGCGTCACCAGATTGAGCCGGCCGGAGCAATCCGTCTATCCGGCATATCGGTAACGCCGCCTATCCAAACGGCCACAGATTGTCTGTTGCAAACCGGTTTTGCCGACGGCATGCCCATTACCGATTCGGCGATCTCAAAGCTCGGCCTTGCGCGGGAACAGCTGATGGAGGCCGTTGAGCAACGAGTGACTGCCCGCAATGGTCGCGCGATTCGTACGGCTCTCACAACGCTTCGATATGCCGACGCCCGCGCCGAGAGCGGCGGGGAATCGGTCGCCCGAGCCATCATGATCGAGACGGGCTTTGCGCCCGACTGGCTTCAATACGAGCTGACGGACCCCTTCGATTCGGCCAAGCCCATACGAACGGACTTTGCCTGGGAGCGCCAGGCGCGGGAACTCACGCTGGGCGAGCTCGATGGGCTCATCAAATATACCGACCAGACCATGCTGGCCGGACGCACCACCGCCGAGGCGCTCGTTGCCGAACGACAGCGCGAGGCGCACTTGTCGCTCTACGGCCATCCTCTGCTGCGCTTTACCATGAACGAGGTCCGCTCGGCAGGAATGCTCGCCAAAAAGCTGCAGACGGCAGGTATCCGGCAGACCGCGCTACCGACATGGCTCAACGATATTGAGCTGTAGGAGCTGCTGAGCTTATGCCCGCCTGCCCACCAAACTGGGACACACTTTCCGGTTGGCAGCACCCGCGGAAACCATGTCCCAAATTGAGCGCTCAAAACGGGATGCACTTTCCGGATGGCGGGCCTAGCGGAAAGCACGACCCGTTCCGAGACCGAATTCCGGGACGCCGTTTCCGCTTGAGGCTTCAACCGGAAAATGCATCCCACGCTGGAGCCATATTCCGGGACACAGTTTCCGCCTGAGGCCGATCCGGAAGTTGCATCCCATTCTGAGGCATGATTCCGGGACGCAGTTTCCGTATGCGGAGGCGTTCCAAACAAAAGGCCCCGGCTCGCGATGGAGCCAG
This sequence comes from uncultured Collinsella sp., assembly GCA_900545505.1. GTDB lineage: Bacteria > Actinomycetota > Coriobacteriia > Coriobacteriales > Coriobacteriaceae > Collinsella. The sequence continues at coordinate 8,000 of UQZC01000015.1, read as the reverse complement.
GGCCAAAGGTACAGCGTATGTAGTTGATGCTGAGCGCGAACGGCCCGTTAGCAATGGCCGTACGCGCTCTACCCTAGCCGCGGTGACGGGCGCGGCTGTACGGCGTATCCACCATGGGCAGATCCGGACGCAGCTTGCCGTCAAACGCGCGATAGGCGTTCTGCACGGCGGGCGCCGTGGGAATCGTTGCGATCTCGCCGATGCCCTTGCCGCCGTATGCCACGGGTAACAGCTCGTCCTTCTCCACGTAGATGGCGTGGATATTCGGAATCTCGGGCGCACGGAACAGCCCGAGCGTACCGTACCTTGCCTGGGGTACGCAGTCCTTGAGCGGCCAGTCCTCGGTAAGCGCATAGCCCATACCCATGAGCACGCCGCCTTCGATCTGACCCTGGATGGAGATGGGGTTGACTACCTTGCCGGAATCGTGCGCGGCATAGACCTCGCTCACGCGGCCGTCATCATCCAAAATGACCACATGCGTGGCAAAGCCGTAGCAGATGTGGCTCTTGGGGTTGGGAACGTCGGCGCCCAGCTTGTCGGTCGGCTCCAGATACACGTAGCCAAACTCGCATCCCTCGAGCGCCTTGATGGCGGTCGCGGGATCCTGGGGATGCATGCCCTGGCCGGCGACGAGTTCCTGTGCGCGCAGCTGATAGGCGCGACCGTCGTCGTACTCGATCTTGACGCCGTCGCCGTGGGCGCTCACCGGGGCGGCAGGTGCGGGCTTGTCGGCCTCGACGTCAAGCATGGCATCGCGCAGCAAGAAGGCGGCACCGCGCACAGCCTCGCCGGTCACGAAGTGATGCCATAGTATTTTGGTAGTACTTCAACATAGGGGCCCAAATCGAAGCATACGTGTGCTAGGATTGCAGGTAACAGGCCAGAAAGCCACATTTGAACATGAAAGAAGCCCTTCTTACTTGGCGGTTAGGGGGCTTTTTTCATATCTATTTTTGCTCTTTAACACGCTCCAAAAACTCGGCGATAGCGATCGCCGCCATAGACGACTTAGCTACACCGCGACTCTTCGCGTAGTCATCGAGATCACGCCAAATTTCGAGAGGCAGAGTAACCTGGATTCTTTTCTTCTCCTCGGCCACTGCCATAGACAATTACCTCCTTCGTTGAACAAGCGAAATCGTACCACTACTGATTGAAACAAAGCGTATCACAAATACTGTCTAAAATACAAACTAACACAAAGTGGTACACCTAAATTCGCTAAATCTTTCCCGTCGGTCAGATAGGCGCTCGAGTTTCCAAAAAGGACACAGGAAATTGCCAAAAGGGGCACAGTGAAACGTCCCTAGAATCAACTGTTACGATAAAAACAGGGGGTAACTCCGCGGACACGGCCTAGCGCGCTGCCATCCAGTGCCGATTCTGCCATACTCGCAATTCGGCAAGGATGAGGAGTATGAATTGATCGGGGCTTATAGGACAACACCAAAACCGGCATCGACGGCTCCATGGATGATTCGGATTCCAAATAGGCCCTGTTAGTTGAGCTACTTCTTTGCCGGTGTCGTATACGAAACCGCTATACCCGCGGCAATTGCCATGAGACAGCTCACGATGAATCCGAACTCATACTTCAAAACGTTTGTTGCGGTCAGGGCGATAATCAACACAGTCGCAATTTGCAGAATTATCATTATTACGAAGAGATTGATTCCTTGTTTGGCCGAAGTCGCTGAGTGAGTTTGGCTTTGTTGATTCAGGTTGTAGCTGACAACAAAAGCGATCAGTTCGCTTGATACGGGGCCGACTACATAGAAAAAGATTGCGTCAATGAAGCTTATAGTGTTGTAAGTGTTGTAAGTTGTTTCGCCGGAAAAAACAGCGTATAAAGCATATCCAAATCTTGGCTGATTCATGTATGAGTAGGAGAAGACCAAGAGCGTCAATATTGCTACTACCAGAAGTGCATTCAGGATAAATCGTTTGCTTTTCATCGATCGCTCCTTCCGGGTGACTCTTATATGTAATTCTACAACAGCCATTATTTTCAAAGAATATGACTGTCCTAAATAACGTGCACTTTCGCTGGAGAGTCGCTGTTTGGCGGCCCTCTTTTTTGCACAGGCGCGGTGGGATGGTAGTATCGGGCGGGAGTCAGCCGCTCTGATAGAATCGTCCTTGCTGTCGGCAGCCCTCGTGCCGGGCAGAGCCCTCCATTTGATGGGAGGTGATGCCCATGACCGATTTCACCGAGCTCGTGAAGCTCCTGACCGCTATGGTCTCGCTCCTCACGGCCCTTGTCGGCCTTTCCAAGGCACTCAAGCAGGGCTCGAAGCCCAAAAAGAAAGGTCACCGTCGCTAAGACGATGACCCAACTTCATTAAGCAACGGCTCTGCCCAGCTCTCTACAACTTGGGCTGCCGTCGGCACCATTTTACCCTCCTGACGAGGAATTCGTCCATATTTCAAAAATCAAATCCTGTTCGCGCGTGGGCGTAAACTTTTAGTTGGGCAAATCCGGCAGATTGGAGCTTGAAACATGAGGGATATGCACCTCATGTCGCTCATAAAACGTCTCCTGACCTCGAAGGAGAACGTTTTTTAGCGACAGAAGGAGACATAAATATGATCTGGTTTACCAGCGACACCCACTTCGGGCATGAGAACGTGCTGAAGTTCACCGACCGCCCGTGGGAAACGATTTGGCAGATGAACGACGCCATCGTCGACAACATCAACGGCAAGGTTGCCGTGGACGACGAACTCTACATCCTGGGTGATTTCTCATTCAAGATGACCGCCCAGGACGCCTATGGGCTTCGCAAGCGGATTGCCTGCAGACGCATCCACCTCGTCCCGGGAAACCACGACAAGGACTGGACCCAGCCGGCGGTCGCTGGCGCCTTCACCGTGGAGCCGCCGATCTGCGTGCTCAAGATCGACGGGCAGAAGATCGTCCTATGCCATTACCCCATGGCCGACTGGCAGGGCATGAGCCATGGATCGTGGCACCTTCACGGACACATCCACAGCAGCGGTGGCGCGTACAACGAGTTCAACCGCAAGCAGGGCCTTCTGCGCTACGACGTCGGTTGCGATGCCAACGGGCACTCCCCGGTGAGCCTCGACGAGCTGAGGGAATGGTTCGCCGGAGTCGACGAGCCGTGCGGCCGGGTGAAATGGCCCTGGTGGGTCAACGAGACCGGCGACAGGCAGGTCGAGCGCGAGCTGGCGGCGTACAAGGGGGAAGAGGTGATTCGATGACGGTCTATGTGACGGGCGACATCCACAGTGGGCTCGACATGCAAAAGCTCCGCGACTGGGAGCTTGGCGACAATCTTACCAGCGACGACTATCTCATCGTTGCCGGTGACTTTGGCTTTCCGTGGAACTTTTCCGCCGAGGAATGCGCCGACATCGCCTGGCTGGAGTCGCGCCCCTACACAGTACTGTTCGTCGACGGCAACCACGAGCGCTTCGACCACTGGGAGGAGCGCCCCATGGAGCCGTGGCACGGCGGGCTGACGCAGCGCCTGTCGGACACCTCGCCCATTCGGCGCCTGACGCGCGGCGAGGTCTTTGAGCTCGACGGTTCGACAATCTTCACCATGGGCGGTGCCACGAGCGTGGACAGGGAATACCGCGTGCCTTATTCCAGCTGGTGGCCTCAGGAGCTCCCGGACGAGCGCGATTTCGATACCGCGCGGGCAAGGCTCGACGAGGTCGACTGGAAGGTCGACTGCGTCATCACCCATACCTGCGCCACGCGCATGATCTCGCCGACGCTCTACCCGGACCCAGGCTGGGAACGCCCTGATGTGGACCGGCTGACCGGATTCCTCGACGAGCTCGAGGACCGCCTGGACTACAGGCGCTGGTATTACGGACATTTTCACCGAGACGGCAATCCGGACGAACGGCACACGGTGCTGTATGACCGGATCGTGAGGCTCGGGGACAAACTCCTGCCGTGGGGCGCGTACTGATGACGGTCTATGTGACAGGCGATGTCCACGGCAGGGCCGAGTATGGGGCCAGCAGATTCGCCTTCAAATCTTGGCCGCTGGGGCGCACGCTGACGCGCGATGACGTGGTGATCGTGGCCGGCGACTTCGGCTTTGTCTGGGACGGCTCGAATGCTGAGAGGTATTGGCTCGACTGGTTCGAGTCGAAGCCCTGGACCACGTGTTTCATAGACGGCAACCATGAGAACCACCACGCCCTGGTAGAACTGCCGGTGCGGGAGTGGAGCGGCGGTCTCGTCCATGAGGTACGACCGCACGTGCTGCACCTCATGCGCGGAGGGGTATTCGACATCGCGGGAACCACGGTCCTTGCCATGGGCGGCGCCGCGAGCAACGACAGGCAGTATCGCAAGGAGGAGAGGAGCTGGTGGCCCGAGGAGATGCCGAGCGAGGAGGAGATGGACCACTGCCGCGCCTCGCTCAACCGCGTAGGCTGGAGGGCCGATTACGTGGTGACGCATGAGGCTCCTGCTGCCCTGGCCAGAGAGCTGTGCCGGGAGCGCGGACGTGAGTACCGTGGGGATCAGCTGCAAACCTTCCTGGGCGAGCTCGATGGGCGGCTCGACTACCGCGCTTGGTTCTTCGGGCACTACCACGGTGACGAGTGGCGTGACGACAGGCACCGTCTGGTCTATCGAGACATCGTGCCGATCGAAAGTGCTGCGCCCGGTTCTCAGTTCTAGAAACCCCCTAGAAATGCTCTAGGGGGTTTCTAGAAAATTAGATGCTATGCGGCCTACTCGATCTTCATCTGGGTCATGACCTCGATCTTGGCCTCGGCCACGGCCGCACGCTGCTCGGAGGCGGCAAGGCGGTCCTTGAGGGCGGCGACCTCGGCCATCAGGTCGCGCTGGGCCAGGAGTGCGTCGTTCAACTCGGCTCGGGCTTTCAGCGCGGCGTCACGCTCGCCGCGCAGTCGCTCGATCTCATCGACCATGGCCACGGCCTCGGCATGGAGTTGGACGACCTGCCTGTCGAGTTCCCGAGCATCGGCGAGATATCTGACGCTCGCGGCATGGAGCTCGTTGTTCTCGAGCTCGAGGCTCGCGGTATCGAGTTCGAACTTCTCTTCTATAAAGGCGACCCGCTCATTGCAGTCGGCCTCAATCTTTTCATTCCGATCCGTCGCCTCGGCGAGCTTGCGGCTGAATTCATCCACCTGGGCCATGAGCAGTGCGTTCTCGGTCCTGAGGTCGGCAGTCTCGCGCAGCAGCTTCTCCCGCCATGTCGCCTCGATCCGCTCGGCAGCCTCATCGAGGACGGCCTTCACGCCGGATGTCTCGCTGATTTTCTTTTCGCTCGGATTGTCTGCCATGGTGCGGCACTCCAATCAACAACGGCATGGCTCCGCCATGCCATATGGCTGGGAACAATGCACGGCTGCTGTTGATTTGTAGTCATCCTGCGATCGGTGAGTTCTAAAAGGCGCCTCAAGTCATACGTTATGCGTTCACGCAGGGGGTTTCAGTTGGAGAAATACCGCACTCTTATATAGTAGCGCACTCGGATTTATCTTCTGACGCCCACCAATCCGCGTTCACGGAGGATGCGGTACAAAGTCGATTTCGATATACCGGTGGCGGCGCAGATGTCGGGGATGGGCGTTTCCCGCGCAAGGTAGAGTTTCACGGCAGCATCGGCCTTGACGTCCGCGATGCGCGGGCGGCCCCCGACGTTGCCACCATGGTTCCGTTTTACGGCGATGCCCTCGGCCTGGCGCTGCTTGATCAGGTCGCGCTCGAGCTCGGCGGTGCAGGCGTGAGTGCCGAGGACGAATCGACCGAAGGCGGTATCGAGGTCGACCGGCTGTTTCAAGGAAGTTAGCTTCACGCCGAGATTTCGGAACATAAGGTCGTAGTTCAGCAATTGCCTGGTCGATCTGGTTAGGCGCTCCCAGGACTCGACTACCACTTCATCGCCGGCCTTCATCTTCTTGAACAGACGCTTCTGCTGAGTTCGGTCGCCGTCCTTGGCACCCGTGACCTTGTCTTTGTAGATATGGCCATAGGGCACGCCGGCGTTGACCAACGCCTCGATTTGCCTATCTAGCTTCTGATCCTTCGTGCTCACGCGAGCGTATCCGTATCTGGTCATTTTCAGCCTCCTGCCTTGTCTTTTGATTTTCTCATGGGAATGCAAGTGGAGGTTTTGACACTGGGTTTTGGCACTCGCTGTTCACGGCATCGAGGGTTCGGTTTTCGAGTGCCGCGCGGCATACCTTTTGAGACTGTTTAATTTGAACAATAACAGAGGTGTACCAGTTAACCGGGGTAGTAGCAGATTCGGTTAGAATTGATGTCACGGCGCATTCCGTGCGCGGGCGGCCGACGATTTGATCGGAGGTCACCATATGCTGAAATTCCTTAACGCGCTGGCCGCTCTTGCAACGGTCGGCACGTTCATCATCGCGTTTTTAAACTCGTATGAGGTTCGGATTAAGGTCCGTAGGCGTACGCGCGGTGCGGACAGTGGACGGCATTTGCGCCACAAGCGCAAATAAGAATGCCCGGGGGTCGGAGCCCGGGCATTTAACAAAGACTGAAAACTAGGCCGCCCGCGCTCCATGTTGCTTACACGGGATGCGTCGTTTTCTGTTGTCATTCTACCCTCTTTGGGCAGATAAAACCACCGTACGCTTGGGTTCTCATGCGAGTTCATCCATCGTCCATGCGGCGTGATCGCAACAGTGGGAGCCGTCCAGGACAGCTCATCTTACAATCGAATGAATTGCAGCTGCCGAATTGATCTCCATAAACATGACGCGGCTGTAGAATGAAGCAGGGTCGAAACGAAGCAGTTCCCGGACAATTGGCGTCCGGCCAGACACTTCGGTTCGGCCCTTTCTCATGCGCATTTCTAGAAACGCCTAGTACGGATACAGGTCTGGACTAGGTCCACTCATCGCCAGCGACATGTATTCCGAAATGATTGCGAATCGCTTTTGATGCGGTGCCTGACGGCACCTATGATCCGCTCGCGAAGCTCGCTGACTTATATATCTCTTATTTACATCGCCCGGGGAGCGAAGCGACGCCGGCGCTGAGGGCTGACGGCTGGCACGCCTCGCGCTGATGACTTGCTGATTGTAATAACTGGTCGCGAGGTCTAATTAGCTTGGTGGTTGAATTGTTAGGCGGTGGAGCATCCACAGAGTCCGGGCACAATCGTGGACCCTCCCTAAATCTTCGAAACCAGCATTGCAGCTGGGAAAGCCTCACCCGCCCCTTGGCCTTTTGCTCGACGATCTCGCGGGACTCCGCATGGCTACGCCCATGCATCCGGACCGTTCGTTTTAACGCGCCGGCCGTCCTCACCGGCACCCCCGTACATGGCGGAACCCGGGGTTGGGCTCAGAATCCGTCACGGCTGCATGCTCATCGTGATCCTCTTTGCTTGACGTTGCGGCTTATCACCGCGACACGTGTGTTGCCACACGGCTATCCAACCAACTCCTGATCTTCGGCTGTTCGCCTACTTTCCTGCAGTTTTCCAGCAGGACAATCGCTCTGAATCCGGCACGCCGTCTCCGCCCAGAAGGGCCGAGGCGGCGCAGGGGTCACATGGAGGGCACTACCCCCGTCGAAGTCTCCGTAGAGACGGGACAATGAACCTGTACAGCTCAGTCTCCGATTATTCGAGCCCTTGGCTACCTTTTTGAACGGGTCTTAAACCCGTGCCGACCGGGAACGGCATATGTCCGCTCCCATAAAAAATGGGAGCCGTGCGAGCCGGCTCCCATTTGCGTTTTCTAACTGTCATCCATAGCGTGACCTGCGGGTCCCTGCTATCATTGGATGTGCCAGGAGTGCTGTTTGCGTTTTTAGCACAACTGGCAAGTAGAAACGCGAGTTGGTAGCTCGCCTCTACACCGTGCGGAGGTGTTGGTAGCACCCGAGCACAATCTTGATGGTATCACGCCCGCCCGTCTTTTCGGCGGGCGGGTTGCCATTTTTTTAGGCTCTGTTAGACCAAATTTGACACGATCGGCTGTTCGTCGAAGCGGAAAATAAT